>CAJWWJ010000094.1 GCA_913048575.1 uncultured Halieaceae bacterium | reverse complement strand
CATCCTGACTGGTGAGCCGGGTAGAGAGCCCCTGCGTGGGCGCTCTCAGTCTTAACGACTCCTCGATGAAGACCCGAAGTAGAGCGGGATCATCCTTCAAAGCGGCAAAGCGCTCTGGTCGATCACAAATCAATTGTGCCTGCTGCTCCAGTGCATACTGCGTGGTCTCTAATCCGCCCAGTACCATCGCATAGACGATGCCGTTAATTTCGAGGTCGGTGAGTTTTCGGTCCAGTGCGCTGTAAGTGACCTGAGTCATGAAACTGATCATGTCATTGCCGGGCTTCGCGCGCTTTGCCTTGACGACATCCTGAACGTACTCCTTAAACCCTTCGAGCTTTTCAAACTGAACGTTGAGTTGTTCGTCGGTGAGGCGATTTAAGTGGCCCTCCCCATAAACAAACGGCATGACTTGGGCTTCACCCCAAGCCGCCAGCTGGGGAATATCTGCTTCCGGAAAGCCCAGCACCTCGGCCATCACTTGCTGCGGCAGCGGTCGGGCGAAGGCCTGCACGAAGTCAATGTCGCCCTCACTCGGAAGCTGATCAATCAATGCATCCACCCGCCGGGTAATCATGCCGCGATGACGCTCTGCACCCGGACCAACCCAAGGGTCGGTGAGTTCCTTTCGGTGTGCCCGCCACAACTCAACCGTGGGCCTCAGGGTGAGCATGGAAACCATCATCATATTGATGTAATCCATTTGCTCAGGCGGCGTGTCGGAGGCCGCCAATTGCTCGAGCATCAGCGAGGTAATAGGCGTAAAACGCAACGGATCCTTTACCACCCGATTAATGTCGTCGTAGCGGCTAAGAATAAAGGCGTCAGTTTGGGGAGTGAGGCCCTCTCCTGCCAACCGGTGCACCGGCGCTTCACGATGTAATATGGAGTAAGCGTCGTACCAATGTTCCTGCGCACCGGCAGAAAACAGATCGACATCGTTAAGCTCATGCGGGCACGAGACGGTGTTTGAGTGACTCTCTGGCAGTGTCATGGGCCGCCCTCCACAGATCAAAACGACTAATCCGATGTATCCAACCGGAAATAGAGCCAAGGTGCAACATGGGCTCCTGTTTAGATCCGAACCGATATCAACCGGTTTTTGCTAATGCGGCTCAGAGGAATGCTGCCCTTATGCCGCGCACTGGAAGGTTGCACGGATCCAATGGTGACCGCCCGGATACATTAGGGGCGGAATCGACTGGGCAGGATCAGGTGGTTTGGCCTCCCAGCGCATGATGAGCCAGCGAATCGCCCGTCTCTATATGATGGAACCAATCAAAATGGCTGACTGATGCTCCGCAATCAACATTTTTAGCGGAACGTGAATAGAGTAAATCGTGAGCTGACACGGTACGCGTTTCAGTACTAACCCGAACTAGCCCAGACTGATTTGGCATAGAGCAATGTAAATGCGCACCCGAGAAAGCCATGATGTCACCCGGATGTATGACGATGGGCTCTGCCTCACTGAGTGACGGCGGAGCCAGGCACTGTGGCAGCATGGGGTACCTTGTGCTCTTGTCACCCTTGAGGCGATGCATCAGTTCCCGATAGCTCCACTGAGCACTGACGTTTGGCACCGGCACATTCCACAGCGCTGGAAAAATCCCAATCGTTCGGTCGGCTGTCACTGGCCAAACAGGTGCCCACCAATTGATTTGCGCATGAATATTGGATCCCCATGTATCTCGATGCGCTGGCAAGTCGCGCATATATCGAGTTTTTGAAGCGTCGTCTGATGGTTGAAAACGCAGCTTAAAGTGGTCATAGAACACAGCAGAAATATCGACACCCGCCTCGAGCAATACCTTCTTATAAAGCCTTGCTACGTCGCCATGCTCCCTAACAATTTGTCGAGCAGAGCTAGCACGGTGTCGAAACTCTTCGGATTTTAGTATCGATTCCGCTAAACAAGGATCACTCAGGCCAACTTCTCGTTGCGTGATTTCACGGAGACAATCTACAAGCTCATGCATCGCTGGCACTGAGCGGTAAACTAATACAGCACCAGAAAAAATTGCGTTTGCACGGTCGCTATCATTCTCTGCGGAGGTGCGATAACGCAAATCGAGCCTTTTAGGCACCAGCTAAACCTCCATAACTTAATGTCAGCAAAACGATGTCAACTGATGCGTTCAGTGGCAAACCTGTCTTATTCAGCAACGTCACGCATTGGGTTTAGCGCCACCACTTGCCAATTGAATCTCCGTGATTGTTTATCAATGCAGATTTTTCTGAAAGCTCAGGAACGACGGCCTATTAGGCGCTAAAGTGATGTACTCGGATAAATGCTGGGTACATCAGATCGCCACCGAGCAACGCCAGTGAGGCATGATCAGCAAGCGATTGATATTGAGGTATAAATTGGTCGGGACGGCAGGATTTGAACCTGCGACCACCACACCCCCAGTGTGGTGCGCTACCAGGCTGCGCTACGCCCCGAATCGACGCGAATCATACCCAAATTTGGTGGGGGTTTAAACCGAAGAAAGCAGCGTACGTGCTTTTTCTAGATCGCTCAGACTCTCACGAATAGCGGCCTGTACTTCCACCGGCGTGGGATCACGGCGCTCGTTACTTAGACGCTGACGCGCACCACCGATGGTATAGCCCTGAGCATAAAGCAAACTGCGAATGGTACGCACTAACTCAACATCTTCGCGCTGGTAATAACGTCGATTGCCACGTCGCTTCACAGGGCTCAGCTGTGAGAACTCCTGCTCCCAATAACGCAGAACGTGCGGCTTGACGGCACACAGTTCGCTCACCTCACCAATAGTAAAGTAGCGCTTACCTGGTATAGCCGGCAACTCATCATTATGGGTTGCATCAAACATCCGTTAGCCCTTCGTCACCCATACTCAGATCCACTCTTTCTTTCAGCTTCTGGCCCGCTTTAAACGTCACGACTCGTCGCGCCAAAATCGGAATTTCTTCCCCTGTCTTCGGGTTTCGACCTGGCCGCTGCCGCTTATCCCGCAAATCAAAATTGCCAAAACCCGAGAGCTTCACCTGCTCGTTGTTCTCTAAGCACAATCGGATTTCCTCAAAGAACTGCTCCACTAACTCCTTGGCCTCACGCTTATTTAAGCCGAGGCGTTCATGAAGTCGATCAGCCATTTCGGATTTGGTTAGTGCGGTCATCTACTCAATCAGTGCCTCAGGCGAGCGCCCAACTTTTCTGTCAGAGAATCAATTACTTGAGCCAGCGCATTGCTGACTTCCTCGTCAGTGAGAGTGCGACTTTGATCTCGGAAAGTCAAACCCATCGCAAGACTTTTCTCATTTTCCGCCACTCCCTCGCCCTCGTAGAGATCGAAGACGACAACGTCAGCTAGGTATTCCCCAGCCGCCGCCTTGACTAAGTCCACAGCCGCGCTGGCCGCAACCTGCTTATCGAGCACTACCGCAAGGTCCCGTCGCACCTCTGGATAACGTGAGATATCGTGATAATCAGGCATGGCGCGTTGCAACACCTCCGCTAAATCTAACTCGGCCACAAATGTTTTGTCGGGCAAATCCAGCTCACTCGCCGCCGTGGGGTGCAACCGACCCATGACGCCTATCACGGAATCACCGAGCACCACCTCAGCGGTCTGTCCGTCGTGCAGACCTGCCCTAATGGCAGACCGAAACGTGACTGGCTTAGCCGCTGCGGCGAGCAGTGCCTCGATCTCGCCTTTAAGATCATAAAAATCGACGGATTCAGATTGCGCAGACCAACCTTCTGGCGTGCGAGCGCCGCACAGAATGAGGGCTAAGGTCGGCGTTTGCGCTAAGCCGTTAGCTTCGGGTAAAAAACGGAGCCCGGTCTCAAAAAAACGAACGCGCGTTATCTGGCGCTTAATGTTGTGCGCCGCGGCTCCCGCTAACCCGGGCAGCAAGGACGTTCGCATCACGGCAAGATCCGATGAGATGGGGTTTTTCAATGCAACAGGCACCCAATCAGGATCGAAAAGTGCTTGAGCATCAGGGCTTACGAAGCTAAAGGTAATCGCCTCATTGAAGCCTCTGGATACGAGTCGATGTCGGATATCAGCGAGGGAGGTCGTCGTTTCACTGTTCACGCCTGCTTGCGACGCTCCCTGAACCGGCAGTGTGGGGATATTGTCATAGCCAAAAATACGGGCTATCTCCTCGATCAGGTCTGCCTCAAGGCCCATGTCAAACCGCCAGCTCGGTGCGGTACAGCACCACTCTTGAGCGGCTGAGTCGACCACCACCTCAAACCCGAGTCCCTTGAGTATCCGCGTGACCTCGTCCGCTGGCACCTCAATACCCAGCATTGCCTCAACAGCAGAGGCACGCAGCGTCACACCGGTACGAACCGGTAGATGCTCGGTGGCAGAGATATCGGTAACCGGCCCTGGTTTTCCGCCGACCCACTCCATCAGTAAGGTCGTTGCACGCTCTATCGCACGATAAGGCAGTTCTGGATCAACGCCTCGCTCGTATCGATGAGATGCATCGGTGTGCAACCCGTACTGCCGAGCGCGTCCAGCCATAAGCTCTGGCGTAAAAAAAGCGGCTTCGAGAAATAAGTGGCGGGTCTGCTGATCAACACCGCTCCCTTCACCACCCATAATGCCAGCCATGGCAAGTGGCTTGACCTCATCAGCAATCATTAACGTGCCCGCTGTCATCTCTCTCGACTGCCCGTCCAGTAACGTCAGGGCCTCATTAGGCCGGGCCTCTCGCACAACAATACCGCCCTCTAGCGCCTCAAGGTTGAAGGCATGCAGCGGCTGCCCAAGTTCCAACATCACATAATTGGTAATGTCGACTACCGGATCGATCGAGCGGATACCTGATCGTCTTAACCGCTCAACCATAAAAAGTGGGGTTGGCCGATTAATATCAACATCTCTGATAACTCGACCCAGGTACCGAGGACACTTTTCGGGGCTCAGCACAGTAACGGGGAAGGTTTCGTCGAGTGCAGGCTCAACCGACGCGCTAACCTCCTCATTAAAAGGCAAATCGATGACGACCGCTAAATCTCTCGCCACGCCTAGCACACTCAAACAATCGGCCCGATTTGGCGTCAGCCCAATTTCGATCAGTCGATCATCAAGATCGAGGTACTCGGTAATGCCTTTGCCAACTGGCGCGTCAGATGCCAGTGCTAGCAGCCCATCGTGATCCTCTGAGAGCGTGAGTTCGGCAGCGGAGCACAGCATGCCTTGTGATTCAACGCCGCGAAGTTTGGCTTTCTTAATTTTCACACCACCCGGTAGCTTGTCTCCTGGCTGCGCCAACGGCGCCTTCAGGCCCACCTCGGCATTCGGCGCGCCACAGACTATTTGTACGATGTCACTCCCTGTGTTCACCGAGCAAACCCTAAGCTTGTCGGCATCAGGGTGTTGCTGTGTCGCAACAATTTCTGCCACGATCACACCACTCAACCCCTCTGCCAGCGCCGTCACGGCATCGACTTCAAGACCGGCCATCGTTAAACGATGCGCTAATTCATGGGAATCTAGATCAGGGTTCACCCACTCGCGAAGCCAACTTTCAGATAAAATCATGTGGCCGCCTCATCGAAACTGAGAGAGAAAACGAAGGTCGTTTTCAAAGTTCAATCGCAGATCTCCAATGCCATAACGCAGCATCGCCAAACGCTCAACACCCATGCCAAAGGCGAACCCAGGGAATCGCTCACCATCAATACCACTCATTTCGAGCACGCGCGGATGCACCATCCCGCAGCCCATTACTTCGAGCCATCCGGTCCCGCTACAGATACGACATCCTTTTCCCGCACACTTTACACACTGAATATCAACCTCGGCGGAGGGCTCAGTGAAAGGAAAGTAAGAGGGTCTAAAACGCACCGCCAGATCATCTTGCTCAAAGAATGAAGCTAAAAATTGCTGGATGATGCCCTTAAGCTGACCAAAGTTCACATTTTGATCGACTAACAACCCCTCTACCTGATGAAACATGGGCGAATGGGTCAGGTCGGAATCACACCGATAGACCCGTCCTGGACAGATGACCCTAATCGGTGGCGCTAACCGCTCCATGGTGCGCACCTGAACGCCGGAGGTATGGGTCCGCAACACGTGGTTATCATCCACATAAAAGGTGTCGTGCATCGCCCGCGCCGGATGGTGCGCTGGAATATTGAGCGCTTCGAAATTGTGATAATCGTCTTCGACCTCAGGCCCCTCTACGACATCGAAGCCTAGGGTGGCAAAAAACGCCGCCATGCGTTCTATAGTGCGCGTAATCGGATGCAACGAACCGGTTTGCTCACCGCGGCCTGGTAACGTCACATCAAGGCGTTCGTTGGCGAGTTGTTCGGCGAGCGCAGCCGACTGTAGTACCTGTTTGCGCTCACTGATCAAACTGTTGAGATGCTGTTTTAAGGCATTGATTTCAGCGCCCGCCTTCGGCCGCTCGCTTGCGTCTAACTGCCCCAGCGACTTTAACAAGTCAGTCACGCGGCCTTTCTTTCCCAGAAACTCTACCCGCAATTTCTCCAGCGCAGAGGCATCTTCAGCAGAAGAAATCGCAGTGGTGGCTTCCGCTTTTAAGGTATCAAGAGCTTGCATCGGCTTCCCAGTACAGGTTGATTCTTTGGCGCGTCCACACGAAAAAGGGAGACCATCGCCTCCCTCATCGTGACTCAATCAATAACAGAATACGCCAATCAAGCGGCCAATGCCGTGCGGGCACGTTCTACTACCGCAGCAAATGCCTCTTTGTCATAGACGGCGAGATCTGCCAGGACTCTTCGATCCAGCGCAATCTCTGCGCGCTTCAGCCCGTTGATCAGCCGGCTATAGGTCAAGCCATTGGCCCGAGACTGTGCGTTGATGCGGGTAATCCAAAGCGCTCTGAACTGACGCTTTCTCTGTCGTCGATCGCGGTAAGCATACTGCCCCGCTTTCGTCACCGCTTGTTTAGCAACCCGAAATACTCTTGATCGGGCGCCATAATAGCCTTTGGCTTGCTTCAATATTTTTTTATGACGACGATGCGCCGTCACACCACGTTTTACGCGAGGCATAGGTCAGTACTCCTGAAAAAGATAAGCGTTATTTGGCGCGCAGCATGCGATCAATCAAAACCTCATCCGATTTATGGATCATCGAGGTTCCTCGCAACTGACGCTTACGCTTTGTGGTCATTTTGGTCAGGATGTGGCTTTTATGAGCGCTTTTACGCTTATAACCACCTGCCGTTTTTTTAAACCGCTTGGCGGCCCCGCTGTGAATTTTTGCTTTCGGCATAGTTACTTCTCCGGATTGGCACGCATCGATTCAATCGACCGTGGTTGGCTTAATCGGAGGTTAGGGCATTCACGGGCCACTAACTCCGCTTTTTAACTCTGTTTTCACTAACTCCGTTTTTTAGGGGCGATCACCATGATCAACTGACGACCTTCCATCTTTGGAAACTGCTCGACAGTGCCCAACTCACTCAGATCGACCTCTACTCGCTTCAGTAGCTCCATGCCGATTTCCTGATGAGCCATTTCACGTCCGCGGTAACGCAACGTGACTTTCGCTTTATCGCCGTTCTCTAAGAAGCGCACCAAGTTGCGTAACTTGACTTGGTAGTCTCCCTCTTCTGTCCCGGGGCGAAATTTCATTTCCTTTATCTGGGTGCGCTTGGCTTTCTTACGCTGAGCTGCCTTTTGCTTTTTAGACTCAAAGACATGCTTTCCGTAGTCCATAACCTTGCAGACCGGCGGGTCGTTCTCCGCCATCATGACTAGGTCCATGCCCGCTGCTTCTGCAGCCGCCTGAGCCTCGGCATTAGACACGATACCTACCTGCGTACCATCAAAATCAACCAGCCGTACTTTCTCAGCCGTGATCTGATCGTTGGTCAGTGCCTTTTTACTGCTGCTTTCGCTCTTAATATTGCCTCTCTCCCATCAAGGTTTTACTGCTGGAGGCTATAAACGACATCACATCAGACAATCGGGCGCTTCCTCCAGTTAAACAGGGACGGGAGTTTACTGCCCGAAAGGCGGATTCACAAGCAAAAAAGAGGCGATCAATTGTGGCTTT
>CAJWWJ010000093.1 GCA_913048575.1 uncultured Halieaceae bacterium | reverse complement strand
CAGCCGAATCAGGGCTATGAAGACACACATGATGCTGCAGGATCGCCTGTGCCGTCACCCAAGGGGTATCCGGCACCGCTTCAATTAACTCAAAATTAGCCAGGCCATTACTCGCATGGGCAATACGCAGGTTCAGCGAAACGGCCTTGCCAAACACAGTTAATGGCCACTCTTCTCGGTTGTCGTCGATCCACGACAACTGCAACGACTCACTGAGGCGCGCCTGCGCCGTGGCCATGTCTTGGCAGACTAACCCCGTATGAACAATGGCTAATCCCGCCAAAGGACTGACTGTTGATACCACCGCACCTACCCCGCTACTTTTACCGCGTGCACAAAAAGTGAGGCTACCCTAACATTGTGCCCCCGCAATCTGTAGGTCCCATGAAGCACTGGCAGCGGCTACCGTTCTGCGTTCACCCTGTGCCATCAGTGCGCCAGACGCAGACCGTTGAATCGCAGACGCTAACAAGCCAGGCAATCACGTCTAACTCGTAAAAAAACGCGTTCAACAGCCGTCTTAGCCGTACGCGAGCGCGCGCGATCAGGACTAGATTGATCGTGCAGATCGTTGCATGATCGTGACCTCAAAGGGACATCAACGCGGCGAGATGCAATACTAACTCCTGCCGCGGCGCGAAGAAGGATGCAGTATGAGTGAACGATTAATCGCACTCGCCTCAGGGGTTCACGAGGGCAACCCCCCCATTGCCTCGGCTCCCGACATGGTGCATATCGCAGCCGCAGCGGGCTATAGCGCGGTGGGTCTCTGGGTAGCACCAGGAGAAAACTGGCATGCCAACACCAGCGGTGATGTCGCGGCCGCGCTCCGCGAAACCGGTCTGATAGCCCTCGACATTGAGGTAATTTGGTTACAAGCCGATGCCGACCCCGACCCGCTGCATCACGAAATGATAGCAATTGGCGGCGAGATTGGCGCCAAAAATTGTCTCATCGTCAGCTCAGAGCCCGATCGAGAAAGAACCAAGTGGCTTTATGCCGATCTTTGCGAGCGCGCGAGCGCCGCAGGCATGCGCGCCTGTCTTGAATACATGGGCATTACCGAAGTCAAAACGCTGGACGATGCGCTCGATGTAGTGACTTCCGTTGGCCATCCCGCAGGCGGCATTTTGGTGGACCCTTTTCACCATGAACGCGTCGGTCATGCGCCGGAAAAAATCAGCGAGATCCCAGTCGACTGGCTCAGCTATGCACAGCTCTGTGATATGCCGCAAGGCGGGACACTCTCCGACGCGGAGGCCTACTTTACTGACGCGATCGACGGACGGCTCGCACCAGGCGAAGGTGTTATTCCAGTCGCCGAGATGACCCGCGCACTGCCTCACGACTTACCGATTAGCCTAGAGATTCGATCACGTTTTTATCGTGAGCGTTACCCTGACCCAATAGAGAGAGCCAAAGCGATTCTCAGTCAAACCCAGAAATTTCTTACGCAGCACGGGTTATAACCCTGTTAGAGCGGCCGGTCTTGGCGCATCGAATCACGTCTAGACGGAGCACAGCAAATGAACACAGCCACTCACCAAACCGCATTACTACAAGAGGCCTTGAGTCAGGCTTTGGGTCCCAGTGCTCTCATTAGCAAAACCAATCACGCTCTATATACGACCGACGTCTACTCTGGCAAGGAAGCGCCTGGCCTTGTCGTACAACCCACAACACAAGCGCAAGTCGCTGATGTCGTCCGCATTAGCACGCGAGCAGGCTGGGCCATCACACAGCGCGGTGGCGGTATGTCCTACACCGGGGGCTACCTGCCCCAGCGATCAGAGACCGTGATGCTGGACCTCAGCGCACTGAACCGCATCATATCGATTGATGAAGATGACCTCGTGATTACCGTTGAGGCGGGCGTCACCTGGCAGCAAATTTGGGAAGCTCTCACCCCTCGCGGTCTGCGCTTACCCTTTTTCGGCACCTTTTCTGGCAGTCGCGCCACCGTTGGTGGCGGACTGTCCAATGGCGCGCTCTTTATGGGGACGGCGCGCTACGGTAGTGCCGCCGATATCGTTGTCGGCATAGACGTTATCGACGCTAAAGGACGCTACATTCGAACTGGGCAAGCTGCCTTCGACAATGGTCGCCCCGGGTTCCGCCAATACGGTCCTGACCTCACCGGGCTATTCGTTCACGACGCCGGTGCCTTAGGTGTCAAAACTCAAGCATCGCTCAAAATGATGCCGATGCCTGAAGCAGCAGAATACGGGTCACTCGCCTTCGCCACACAGCAAGAAGCCCTCGAGGCACTGTCGACCATCGGTCGCAGTGGCTTCTGTGAAGAAGTGTATTGTTTTGATCCTGCCACCACCCAACGCTCACTCGACTCAGCGACACTGATGAAAGATATCGGCCGACTCAGCAACGTCATTCGCTCGCAATCGAGCCTTTTGAGGGGACTTAAGGAAGGGGTCAGAATGGCCGTCGCCGGTCGACGCTTCGTAGAGGGTAGCGTTCACACCCTACATTTTGTCTGTGCCGGGCGCTCTGCCGCCGGCGTGCACGACGACTTTATTGAGGCAACACGTTTGGCGACACGAGCCGGTGGTGTCGTCATCAGCAACACCATTCCCAAGGCCGCTCGAGCCAATCCGTTTGAACCACTCAATGGTATTTTGGGTGCTGATGGAGAGCGCTGGGCTGCGTTAAACGCAAAGGTACCCCATTCGGACGCAGCGGCACTCATTGCGGCCACTGAGGCGGCGATTGATCCGTATCGAGAACGCATGGCTCAACATGGCGTCACCATGAGTTTCTTGTATATCGCTATTGCCCAACATATTTTTAGCTACGAACCGGTGCTGCGATGGTTCGACGAGTGGTTACCGATTCATAAAGAGGTACCAGAGGCCGCTCATCTCGCTACACTCAAGGAGCCGGCAGCAAATCCCGAAGCGCGCGCGCTGGTCGATGACATTCGTAGTCGGGTTGTTGGCGTGTTTGCGCAACATGGTGCAGCCAGCAATCAAATCGGTAAAACCTATCCAATGTTATCGAGTCTTAACCCTGACACCCGCGGCGTGTTAAGCGCACTGAAACGCGAACTGGATCCCGAGGGACTCATGAATCCAGGGGTACTGGGAGATTTTGACCTGCCCTGACTAGGATGAGGGTGCAAAGCAATCGATCATAAAACCTTGGCCCGCTAAACACTGACTAGACCTGTCGTCGATCAAATATCAGTCTCCACCGGCGTGAACCTCAAGAGAAACCAGCTCGTACTGGGTCATCATGTATCCCGAGACTTGCGCTTTGAGTAAGATAAACTCGTCGTCTGCGCTAACCCAAACCTCATACGGTGGGTGCTCATTCGTGTCATTGGACCCGAGTTCAGTGCTACCGCGATGGCCGTAGCAGAAATGCCAGGCATCAAAAGTACCCGCACCCACCGTGATCGTTTCTTCGCCCACGTACTCGATCCGCATGCCAGCATCATGCCAAACCAACGACGGCCCTGTGGCACCACGATGATCGAGCGAAGTCATCAGAAAACGGTCAAATAACTGTATCGGTGACGCTTGAAGACGATCTATTACCGCAAGATGCCACGCATCACCTTGGATGGGGTGCGTGCCAAATATGAGCGGGCGTTGATCGTAAGCTTCGTGCTCAGAGAATCGACCTCGCGCAGCCGTCCAGCCCTCGCAATCAGCACCATGATCGCCGAACCAGAACCAGCTGCTCCCGGACTCAACATCGCCGACTGACAGCCTCACGAACGCATCGGTTGTATCCCAACTTGCATTTTTAGTGAGGGTCACGTCCCGCAGCACATTCGGCTCGTCATCGATTTCGCAGTGGGCACGCAATGTCCGCCGACCATCAGCATGCACCGTAATGGCAAAATGTTCTCTCCCCCTTTCCACTCCCTCGCGCCCTGGTTTTCGACTGGTGTAGTGGATGTGCCCTCGGATTGTTTTATGCGGACGCATGGCTGACCTCATCTTTATCTGAAACGCTTTACCATGGTGCCACAAAGCGCCTATGGTGGTGCGAGATCCCGCTACCCAAGGGCCTCAGCCACCATGACCCGTCAGACTCCGCAAAATAGGGGCAACACGACGCCAACTCGGGCCGATCCGGTTATTTACCCTGGTTGGTGGGTTGTCTTAGCGGCTGGTTCGGGGCAGATGTTACAAGGCGGTTTTATTTTTTGGAGTATGGGGCTCTACACCGCGACCTTTGAGGATGTTTTTGGCGCGCCCCGTGCGCAGATCAACCTGATCGAAACCTGCCTGACAGTGTCTACTAATTTACTGTCCCCCATCGCCGGCATTCTGATCGATCGCTGGTCGGTCCGACACCTGATGATGATCGGACTGACCGCAATGGGCCTTGGCCTCATCGTCCTTAGCCAAGCAGGGACCCTGCTCCACGTTTGGGCAGTCTGGGCGAGTCTGATTCCTTTAGGAGTGCTCTTGATTGGCGCGATTCCCGGCGCAGCATTGATCAGTCGCTGGTTCATCCGTCGGCGCGGGTTAGCGCTAGGGCTTGCCGCGACCGGCAGCTCCATCGGTGGCTTTCTCATGCCGCCACTGATGACCTGGATGTTTCTCGAATGGGACTGGCGCACTGCGCTGATCGTGGCAGGCTGTCTCTGCTTTGCCTTCATCCCTGTCTTCTACTTTTTACTGCGCAACCACCCTCATGATCTTGGCCTCTCGGGTGAGCCCAATGCTAGCGCCATGTCAGAAGCAGCATCGAACGCAGAAGCGAGACAATGGCAAATCCCAGATCTGCTGAAGAGCCGGCTATTTTGGCTTCAAATGATCGCCTCAGGGTCATTGCTTGCGGTCACACTCGGTATGCTGGCGAATTTAAGTCTGCACGCCAAAGATCTGGGCGTCACTGGCCAGGCAACGGCGTTGCTCTACACGATAATTGCCGCCTGCTCCTTTTGCGGAAAAGCCATTGCTGGTTATTTAATGGATCGATTGGGTATTCAGTATTGTGGTTATCTGATCTGCGCTTTTCTCAGTAGCGGTTTGCTCATTTTATTTTTATGGCACAGCTACCCAGGCCTCCTTGCTGGTGCTGTTGTCCTCGGCATTGGTTACGGGGGTGTGGTGCCGCTATGGACCAGCATGCCCGCCCGGACCTTCGGTGCAGGGAGCGTAGGCCGCGCGCTCGGGGTAATGAATCCACTCCACATTCCCATCACGGCCACCAGCGCCCCCCTCGCGGGTTACATTAGTGATACGACGGGCAGCTATGATGGCGTATTCTGGATGTATGGCGGTTGTTGTGCACTCGCGGCAATTGCCCTTACCTTGATGGGATCCGTCATCTCATCCTCTGCTCGATAAAGGCGTTTGATATGAAAACATCAGCCATCGCCAGCACGCTTGATCAGCATCACGATCTGAGTGCTTGCCACCCCAGTCATCAGGTCTTGTTTGAACCGATACAAATTGGCCCGGTGACGGCGCCGAATCGCTTTTATCAAGTGCCCCACGCCAGCGGTATGACCGAGGCCAATCCGCGTGTGCGAGCAGCTTTTCGCGAGACCAAGGCCGAGGGTGGCTGGGGCGTGGTGAGCACCGGGGCCGTCTCGATCCACCCCAGCTCCGATGACTCTCCACTCCCTTTTGCCAAACTCTGGAGCGACGCCGATATTGCCTCTCATGCGCTCTCTACCGAGGCGATTCATCGGCATGGTAGCTTGGCTGCCGTCGAACTCTGGCATGGCGGCGCCGTGGTAATGAATCGCACTTCTCGACTGCCCCCACTCTCGCCTTCCGGGATTCCGTGGGCGGCGACACACATTGGCTTTATGGGTCAGTTGCGTCCTAAGAAGATGACAGCCGCCGACATTGATGACGTGCTTCATTGGCAACGGCTTGCCACGCGACGCGCATTAGACGCGGGCTTTGATATTTTGTATGTCTATGCGGGTATGGGGTACCTCGGTTATGAGTTCTTGCTGCCGGAGTACAACTTTCGTGATGATGGCTATGGTGGGCCACTCGAAAACCGCGTCCGCTTTGTGCGTGAGATGTTAGAGGTCACGCGTGATGAAGCAGGCAGTCGCGCCGCCGTCGCCCTGAGAATCAGCCTGGAAGAACTGCGCGCCAAACCTGCTGAGCACTATGAAAGCGAGGCGCATGGCGTGGTCTCGCTGTTGTCCGATGTGCCCGACTTATGGGACGTCAAAATGGATTCAAGCCCCCACGACTGCGGCGCCTCACGCTTTCGTCCCGAAGGCGCTCACGAGCCGATCATCGATTTTGTTAAAACCGTGACTGATCGCCCTGTCGTGGGCGTGGGGCGCTTTACCTCCCCCGATACGATGGTTTCACAGATCCGCCGCGGCGTACTGGATTTCATCGGCGGCGCGCGCGCTGGCATTGCCGACCCTTTTTTACCGACCAAAATTAGAGAAGGCCGCAGTGACGATATTCGAGAGTGCATCGGCTGCAACATTTGCATTGCCAGCTGGCACGACGGCGTACCGGTGCGCTGCACGCAAAATGCGACTGCCGGCGAGGAATGGCGCCGTGGATGGCACCCAGAGCGATTTACCAAAACCGCTAAGCCCAGCAGCGTGCTGGTCGTTGGCGGCGGTCCCAGCGGGCTTGAGGCTGCCTTGGTTGCGGCGCGGCAGGGATTTGACGTGACCATCGCCGAGCGCAATGACGATTGGGGTGGTCGCGTTCTCAAAGAAAGCCAGCTACCGGGCATGGCGTCGTGGCGGCGCGTACGGGACTATCGCGTCTGGGCGTTATCTCAGATGGGCAATGTCTCGATGTTCACGAATAGCGACCTCGACTGTGACGCCATTCAGAGCTTCGGTGCCGACCATATCGCCTTAGCCACCGGAGCGCACTGGACCCGTCATCTCTACTCCGCGTTGGAGATACCGATTACCCCCCTAAACAAGCCGCAGGTGTTCACACCCGATGAGGTGTTTGCTGGCAAGGTGACGGGCGATCGCTTGCTGGTGTTCGATTTTGACCACTACTACTTAGGTGGCGTGATCGCTGAGCATCTTGCTAACAGCGGGAAGCAGGTCACGTATGCAACTCCCGCGGGTCATGCGTCGGCGTGGACCTTCATGACCAATGAACTGCCTTTCGTCTACCAAGCATTAGCCAGAGCGGGAGTGGCCATCCATACCACGACCAATCTGATCAGCTTTGAGGGAACACAAGCCACCGTGGCCAACCTATTCAATCAAACGGCTCTCGAATTGGCGGTAGATGGCGTCGTGATCGTGGGTCATCGTGAGCCTAACGACGCGCTCTTTGATCCCGTAGTCAAGAGCATCGAAGCCAGTGGGGCTGCGGGGTCTGTGAGCTTAGTGGGCGACGCTCAAGCACCTGGCGCGATCGTACACGCTGTTCATAGTGGCCACACCTTTGCGCGCGGTCTGGTTCATGACGAGACAGGCTACCTTCGCGATGAACCGATCGTGCCAGCCACGCCGCAAATCGTATTTCCGCGCTGACCCCACCGACGAAAAAACACAGAGGTAGGATGCTCGACTCGCTTGAAAAAACGTTGCCACGCGACAGCTACTTGGATGACGCCTCTTTTCAAAAGGAGTGGCGCGCCATCTTTGAGCAAAGCTGGGTTTGCGTTGGACGCGCGAGCGCGTTACCTCAGCCCGGTGACTACCTCGCCCTGCGCTTATACAATCAATCAATTGTCGTCGTGCGCAGTGAAGAAAGCGATTTATCGGCTTTTTATAACGTCTGTCGACACCGCGGCACCGAATTAGTCCCCCTCACCCAGCCCGGTCCCATCACAGGACGATTCAACCGGAGCATTGTGTGTCCTTATCATGCTTGGAGCTATCATCTCGATGGCCGTTTGCGGGGAACGCCCCACCTAAATGTGGACACCACCGGCGTCACGTTACACTCCCTTCCACTCGCTGAATGGGGCGGCTTTCTTTTTGCTCATCTAGGCGATGCTACTGCTACACCGCTTATACCTGCGTTGGGACAGGGCGTAGACCGCTTGTCACGATACCCTCTCAGTGACCTGACAGTGGGCCATGCGATCACCTACGACATTGCCGCCAACTGGAAAGTCATCTTGGAAAACTATAACGAGTGCT
>CAJWWJ010000092.1 GCA_913048575.1 uncultured Halieaceae bacterium | reverse complement strand
CAGCGAGATTCTGGAGAAATTGGTGATCTCGCAAGAACCTTTAACGAGATGTCGACCAAGCTGCAAATTGCGATCGACGACACCAATACTGCGAGAGCGGACGCAGATTCTGCTAACGCAGCAAAGAGTATGTTTTTGGCTAACGTCAGCCACGAATTAAGAACTCCTTTGAATGCCATCATCGGTTACTCCGAAATGCTGCAGGACGAATTAAGCGATGGCGCAAACATTGACCGCGAACAATTTCACCACGACCTCACAACGATCATTTACTCGGGACGTCAATTGCTGACCTTAATTAATGACATCTTAGATTTATCTAAGATCGAGACCGGCAAGATGCAGCTCAGCCTGACGGTATTCAACCCGGGTGGCCTGTTGGTCCAGATCTGTGACGCGCTGTCGCCCCTGCTGCAGCAGAACAAAAACCGATTAACGCTGGATATTCACGAACACAGCATGCGTGATATCACTTGTGATCAAGCGAAACTTCAGCAGATTGTGACCAACCTATTTTCGAATGCGTGCAAATTTACTAAAGCAGGGGAGATCACCGTTACGGCCAGCATGACCGAGACAACGCTAGTCGTTGAGGTCCGCGACACGGGCATCGGTATGACCGAGGCACAGCAGGGCAGAGTCTTCGAGGCATTTACTCAGGCAGAAGCGTCTACCGGGCTCACCTATGGGGGTACTGGGCTCGGTCTCGCGATCGTGCGAGAGTTTTGCCAAATGTTAGGCGGTGCTATCGAGTTAGAGAGTGAGCCAAACGAAGGATCGTGTTTTCGCGTTACCCTTCCGGCTGACCCAGAGTCAACTCACGCAACCGCTTGAGTGCGTCCTCTCGCTTTGCCAGCTCAGCTGATAGCGCCTGATTTGACTCACTCATCGCAGTGAGTTCGGCCTCAAGCTGCACGATCATCTGAATTACCATCGCAGTAATGGTCACCCGGGATCGCTGGTCGTCATTCTGGATCACCAATGGCGCTGACTGTCTCTGCTCCAGTCGGTGACTGAGATCCGTCGCAGTCGTGGCCTCAGCCGCGACCCCTTCACCACCCGAAGCCGCGTAGGCAGCAAAGGCTGACCGTGCTGCCTCGTATTGGCCGGCGGCAAGTGCCCGAACGCCCTCGTCGTAAGCGTCGAAGAGTGCATCAGAAGGACAATCGCAGGTTCCCGACATCAGTGTCTCGCCGTCACCCTGTGACGCGCCGGCTTCAGCAGGTTCAGCTCCGCCGGCGCCTGTCACCGGCGCAAGGCCACAACCGCCCAATAGCAAGACCGCTGCGGTCAATAAAATAGTGCCGATAGGCAATCTGTGATGCACTGTGACGAACCCCCAAGGTTTCACTGAGGATAGCACCGCGAAGCCAACGCTTACCAGTGTTGCAGGCACCTTTCAGATATTATTCGTGACGCAAGTGCGGAAACAAAATGACATCTCTAATAGACGCTGAATTGGTCAACAGCATGACCAGTCTATCGATACCAATTCCTTCCCCTGCGGTCGGGGGCAGACCGTACTCTAATGCACGAATATAATCATGATCGAAGTGCATCGCTTCATTGTCACCGGCCTCTTTTGCAGCCACCTGCGCCTGAAAGCGCTCCGCTTGATCCTCTGCATCGTTCAGCTCGCTGAACCCGTTAGCCAGCTCTCTTCCCCCAACAAAAAACTCGAACCGATCCGTCACAAAAGGATTCTCGTCATTACGTCTCGCAAGCGGCGATACTTCAGTCGGATAAGCAGTAATAAACGTTGGCTCCTGTAACTCAGCTTCCGCTGTCGCTTCAAATATTTCGATTTGCAGCTTACCCAGCCCCCAACTCGGCTGCACCGCAATGCCCAACCGACTTGCGATGGCCTTGGTAGCATCGTGATCCGCCAGCTCATCGGCGGTGAGTTCAGGGTTATATTTTAAAATGGCTTCCAGCACAGTCATGCGAGTGAATGGCCGATCAAAATGGAAAGTGGCGTCGCCATAGACGACCTCGGTCGTGCCCAACACCGACTCGGTTAATTCCCGCATCAGCGTCTCGGTCAGATCCATCGCATCGTAATAATCTGCGTAAGCCCAATAGAATTCGAGCATCGTGAACTCTGGGTTATGTCGCGTCGAAAGTCCTTCGTTACGGAAGTTGCGATTAATCTCGAACACCTTCTCCAAACCACCCACTGTTAATCGCTTCAGATATAACTCCGGTGCAACTCGCAGGTACATTTCCATATCTAAGGCATTGTGATGGGTGATAAAGGGTCTTGCTGTGGCGCCACCGGCGATGGGGTGTAGCATCGGTGTCTCGACCTCGACGAAAAGGCGCTCCGCCAAGAACTGACGAATGAACTGAATGGTCGCCGCACGAACACGAAAAATCTCGCGCACCTCTGGATTCACAATCAAATCCACATAGCGCTGACGATACCGTAACTCTTGGTCGACTAAGCCGTGATATTTATCGGGCAGTGGACGCAACGCCTTAGTCAGTAGCCGTCCTTCGCCCATGTTGATATAAAGGTCGCCCTTACCGCTTCGGTGCAAGGGTCCCGATGCCGCAACGATATCACCTAAATCCCAGGTCTTGATCGCCGCAATGGCCTCCTCTGAGAGCGTTTCTCGATTGAGATATAACTGAATCGTGCCAGAGCCGTCTTGAATCAGTAAAAAGGCACCTCGATTACGAATCAGTCTGCCCGCCACTGCAAAATGATGATTGGCCTCCTCAAGATGAGGTTTATCGGCGTCTAAAAAGTCTCGCTGCAAGTCAGCCGCCATTGCAGTGCGACGAAAATCATTGGGGAAAGCGGACCCCTGCTCACGCAGGCTTGCCAGCTTGGCCCGTCGCTCGGCAATGAGTCGGTTTTCGTCCTCTGGTTGCTGCGGGTTATCCACGGTCGTCTCCATCACACATTGTGTCAAAGCCCCTGTTTCAATGAGGCCTGAATAAAGGGGTCCAGCGCGCCATCGAGCACCGCTTGAGTATTACGGCTTTCGATACCTGTTCGTAAATCCTTGATACGCGCATCGTCCAAGACATAGGAACGGATCTGACTACCCCAACCGATATCCGCTTTGCTGTCTTCCAACGCTTGTTTTTCGGCATTGCGTTTGAGCATTTCCAGTTCGTAGAGTTTTGCCCGCAGCTGCTTCATCGCGTTATCGCGATTTTGGTGCTGAGAGCGCTCAGTCTGACAGCTCGATACCGTGCCAGTGGGTTCGTGGGTAATGCGCACGGCTGAGTCGGTCGTATTCACGTGCTGCCCACCCGCTCCAGAGGAGCGATAAGTGTCGACCCGTAAATCAGCAGGGTTGATCTCGATCTCGATATTGTCGTCAATTTCTGGCGAGACAAAAACTGAGGCAAAAGAGGTATGGCGTCGGCCACCACTATCAAACGGTGATTTGCGCACCAACCGATGTACCCCCGTCTCAGTCCTCAGCCAACCAAACGCATAGTCGCCCTCAAACTGGATCGTCGCGCTTTTCAAGCCGGCTACTTCCCCCGCGGAGGCCTCCAGTAACGTCGTCTTAAAGCCTTTGTCCTCGCCCCACCGGAGGTACATGCGCAAGAGCATCTCAGACCAATCCTGCGCCTCGGTGCCACCGGAGCCTGCCTGAATATCCAAATAAGCATTGTTGGGATCAGTTTCCCCGGAGAACATGCGCCGAAACTCAAGTTGCTCTAGCGACGTCTCCAGTCCAGCGAGGTCTTGCTCTACCGATTGCGCAGTCTCTGGGTCATCTTCTTCTACCGCTAACTCCAGCAGATCGCTGGCGTCGTCACAACCGCTATCGAGCGCCTCGATCGTAGAGACAACGATCTCTAGCGCAGCACGTTCTCTACCGAGAGCTTGTGCATTTTGTGGATCATCCCAAGCGCTCGGCTCTGCCAACTCCAGCTCTACTTCTTTTAATCGATCCTTTTTAATAGCGAAGTCAAAGATACCCCCTAAGCACGTCAGTACGCGCACGAATATCTTTAATTTGAGTCACAAGCGGGGCGATTTCCACGTTTTACAGCCTACTGGTCAACAGGTGGCAAGAGTCTAAAGGGTTGCGTGATGCTCCGCCATATCCGATCACGGTACAAAGCCTCTCAGTGCGGCCAAAACGCCTCAATCACCAATTGTGGCGAGCGTGCCCCGCGATAATCATTAATATCCAAACGGTATAACGCGCCGAGCTGTGTTAGCGGCGCCGCTAACCACTCGTCCACATCGATATTAAAGGCGATGGCATCCACTTCTACACCACCCGACTCCAATGTCAGCTTCAAGTGCTTTTCACCCACGATACGATGACGCCGCACCGCAAACGTATTATCAAAAACGGGCTCAGCAAAGTGCTGTCCCCAAGGACCGCCCGCCTCTAACTGCTCGGCGAACGGCACCGTCAAATCGCTTGGCGCCAACGAACCGTCACTCATTGCGACGGGCTCAGGTGGCGCATGGTCGAGTGCGTCTGCCACCACCGTGTTAATGGCCTCACAAAAAGGCCCGAAATCGGATTTGGCGAGGGTCAGACCTGCCGCCATGGCATGCCCACCAAACTTCGTCAGCAACCCTGGGTGTCGCGCCGCCACCTGATCCAATGCATCGCGCAGATGCAGGCCCGGAATAGACCGGCCAGACGCTTTCAGCATCCCCTCATCTGAATCGGCAAAGATCAAAGTGGGCCGATAAACACGCTCCCGAATACGGGACGCTAAGATACCGATCACCCCCTGGTGCCAGTTTGGATCGTAGAGCGTCATCGCAAACGGCAGATCGGGTTGGTCCAAATTCAATGCATCCAATTGCGCCAGCGCCTCCGTTTGCATCGACTGCTCAATGTCGCGCCGCTCGCGGTTTAAGGCATGCAGATTTTCCGCCTTAGCGCGAGCACTGGCGGTCGAGTCGGCTAACAGGCATTCAATCCCCACCGACATGTCATCGAGGCGCCCAGCGGCGTTAAGCCGAGGACCCACAATAAATCCAAGATCGGACGCCGTTGCAAGGCGATGGTCTTTACCGGCCACCTCAAAGAGGGCTTCAATACCGGGGCGAGCGCGCCCTGATCGGATACGCGCCAAGCCCGCCGCCACTAGGATTCGGTTATTGCGGTCCAGCGGCACCACATCGGCTACGGTGCCCAGCGCCACTAAATCTAATGCGTCACCCAAATTGGGCATCTCGAGTCCTTGTGCCGTAAACCAGTCTCGTTGTTTCAGCTCTGCTCGCAAGGCACTCAGGACGTAAAAAATGACGCCGACACCGGCTAATGATTTACTCGGGAAGCGACAACCTGGTTGATTGGGATTCACGATGACATCTGCAGTCGGCAGCGTCTCGGCGGGCAAGTGATGGTCCGTCACCAGTACACTCATCCCCAACGCCTGAGCCGCCGACACCCCCTCAATGCTCGAGATGCCGTTGTCTACCGTGACAATCAGATCGGGCATCTGCGCCGCAGCCAACTCAACAATCTCTGGGGTCAGTCCGTAACCGAACTCAAACCGGTTGGGCACCAAGTAGGCGACCTCTTTTAGACCCATCTGACGCAGCACCGAGACAGCCATGGCACAACTGGTGGCTCCGTCAGCATCAAAATCACCGACCACCAAAACGCGAGCCTCCCCCTCCATGGCGTCAGCCAATAGCTCGGCCGCTTCGCCGATCCCTTTTAGCGTGGCGGGGGGCAACAACTGGTCCAGTGTGAGCGTTAAGTCAGCGGGATCGCTAATACCGCGACCGGCGTAAATTTTTTTGAGTACCTCAGGCAGTGCAGTGCGCTGAAGCGTTGAACTGATATCGGCTGAACGCCGACGGATGGCCGGTGTCGTCAGACGCGACACTGTGCCGCCATGAACGCATGGATGGCCTCTAGGTCATTATCGAGCACCTGAAAATGCTCCTCTTTTTCGAACAAGTCCGCCAAGTGTCCGGGCAATACGGGCACTTGACCTGTTTCTGCTTTGGCGACGGCCGCGGGGAATTTAGCAGGATGCGCAGTGGATAATGTGACCATCGGCCCGTCGGCTTTGTCAGCGCACAACCGCGCAGCGCGGGTACCAATCGCCGTATGCGGGTCGATCAATTGACCGGTTCGCTCCCAAATAAAGCGAATTTCCTCGCAGGTCTCTTCATCGTCAATGCGAGCGCTGCTAAATAGCGCCTGAGCCTTGCTCAGTGCCTCGTCGCTCAGCGTGATATGACCCTTCGCAAAATCACGCATCAACTGCGCGACCTGATCAGCATCTCGGTCATAGAGATCGAACAACAATCGTTCAAAATTAGAAGACACCGAAATATCCATGCTGGGCGACAACGACGCTTCGATCGCTTGGCGTTCATACGTTCCGGTCGTGAGCATGCGATGCAGCACGTCATTGCGATTGGTGGCAATCACAAGATTATTAATCGGGAGACCCATGCGATGCGCCAGATACCCCGCATAGATGTCGCCGAAATTACCGGTCGGAACAGAAAAATTAACGGCTCGCTCCGGTCCACCAACGGCAAACGCAGCATAAAAATAATAGACAATTTGCGCCATGATGCGCGCCCAATTGATCGAGTTCACGGCGACCAACGAGCGCCCATCCGGCAAGAATTGGTCGGCCACAAAACTGGCTTTTACCAGAGCCTGACAGTCATCAAAATTGCCTTTAATGGCTAAATTATTCACGTTGTGAGCCTGTACCGTAGTCATCTGCCGGCGCTGCACATCCGACACTCTACCCTCGGGGTACAGGATAAAAATATCCACATTGTCACAATGGCGACAGCCCTCGATAGCGGCGCTGCCCGTGTCACCAGACGTCGCCCCCATGATCACCACCCGCTCTCCGCGCCGCGCCAACACATGACTCAATAACCGCCCTAACAGTTGCAGTGCGAAATCTTTAAACGCCAGTGTCGGCCCGTGAAAAAGTTCAAGCAACCACTGATCTTGATCAAGCTGCAAGAGCGGCGCCACCGCCTGATGACGGAAATCTCGGTAGGATTCTGTTGCGAGTCTCGACAACGTTTGACGATCGATGCTGCCCTCCACAAAGGGCGCAATAATCGTTGTCGCCAGCTCGGGATAGGACAGATTGCGCATGGCGGCAAGGTCTGACGGCGTGAAGCTGGGTAGCGACTCCGGCACATAAAGCCCACCGTCGCGTGCAAGCCCGGCAAGTAAAGCCCCCTCAAAATCGAGCGCGGGTGCTTGACCGCGGGTGCTGAGATATCGAATGCTCATTGCCAGCTCCCCATCCTACTCAAATTGCTCACTGATCAAAGGCTTCTACTCGAAGCAGCGTAAAGTCTGTCTCTACCTCGGTAAGCGCCGTAATTTCCTGCATCACTGCCGTCATTACGGACGCTGAAGCGACATGGGTCAACAGAACAATTGAGACCGTGGCTTGATCCTCTTGGGGTGGATTCTGAAGCAACGACTCAATGCTCACGTCGTGATTTGCCAGTACCTGAGTGACATCAGACATGACCCCGGCACAATCGCTCGCGGCCAATCGCACATACCACTCGCTCTCGATATCATCCGCAGGCACCATCGTTTGTGATTTTAATTGGCCCATCGGCACACCCAGCGCCGGCCCACTCCCCGCAGCAGTCCTCGCAATGTCGGCAAGATCAGCGCAGACCGCGGACGCGGTAGCAGCGCCACCTGCACCCGGGCCGACCAATACCAACTCGCCGACCGCATCGCCTTTGATCATGATCGCATTGAGGACACCATCAACGTTAGCCAACTGTTTTTGCTCGGGAATCAGTGTGGGATGCACTCGCATCTCGACACGATCCCCCTGTCGCCGCGCAATGCCCAGATGCTTCACGCGATAGCCCATCGAAGCGGCAAATTCGAGATCTTCAGGCGTGATCGATTGAATACCCTGCTTAACGGGCGCTGCAACATCAAGCGGCAGCCCAAACGCCAGCGAGGCCAGGATGACCAACTTGTGCGCTGCATCGGTTCCGTCCACGTCAAAGGTGGGATCCGCTTCGGCGTACCCTAAGGCTTGCGCCTCTGCTAACACATCCTCGTAGGAACGCCCCTTGGTACTCATTTCGGTCAGAATGAAATTACCGGTGCCGTTGATAATACCCGCGACTTCTGACACTGCGTTGGCCGCCATGGCCTCACGGAGCGTTTTAATGACGGGGATCCCACCCGCAACCGCCGCTTCAAAACGGAGTTGGACCCCCGCTTGCTCG
>CAJWWJ010000091.1 GCA_913048575.1 uncultured Halieaceae bacterium | reverse complement strand
GTCAATACCATGGGGGGCAACTTGTCAGACATGCTGAGGCATGTGCGGCAGCGTTGGCGGCTCTATGGCGGCTTTGTCAGCCTGTTTTGTTTTATGACCATCGTGGCCTATAGCCAAGGTTGGGGTGCGGCCCTTTTTGAACGCACTTGGGGGTGGGAGACGAGTTATTACGCCTCGATTAATGGCGTATTACTCATTATTTTTGGCCCCACTGCCGTGCTATCGGCAGGTTGGCTCTGCGATCATTGGTTGTCACAGGGTAAACAAGACGTCGCCATGAAGATCGCATTTTTCGGTGTGTTGGTGACTGTTGTGTCGGGCGCTGCCTTTCCGTTAATGCCCACCGCACCCTTGGCAATGGCGGTCTTTGCCGTGAACAACATGGGAATAGGCATGACCTCTGCCATGGGTGTCACTGCACTGTTGCGAATCGCTCCAGGCCCGATCAAGGCACAAACGGTGGCGCTGTATTACATGTGTATCAGTATGGCAGGCTTATTCTTGGGCCCCACAACCGTGGCGCTATTGAATGATCATGTTTTCGGTGTCGACGGCATTCGCTATTCGATGGCGCTCATTCCGGTGATCTTTGGGGTGCCGGTTCTCCTAGGGTTGCGCGGTATTTTGGCAAACTATGGCCGCGGCGTGACAGAACATGAGGGACTACTGTAGATGACCAATATCCGCCGCACTTATATCGACAATGCTGAGGGGCAGCTTCATATGTGGTCATGGATGGGCAGCCAGCCCGATCAGCCCCCCCTGGTCTGTTTGCCGCCAGTGCCCTTTGGCGGCCGTTTCTTCGCAAGTTTTGCCACGGCTTACGGGGGGCCGGTGTGGAGTGCTGACCTCCCCGGATATGGCGGCTCTGATCCCTTGGGTGACGCGCCCACGGTGGGGGGGTTCACGCGTGCGATGTCTCCGCTGTTAGCGGCTTCATCAACGCCGGTATGGCTCACCGGCTTTCACTCAGGCGCTTTGGTCGCGATCGATATGGCGCAATCGTTTCCTGAACAGGTTGCGGGTTTAGTCTTAGTGGATGTCCCGGTATTTGCGGGACCAGATATGGCATCACTGCGAGAATCACTGACCATACCGCCTCAGTATTTGACACAGGAAGATCCGTTGAACGGGCTTTTCCAGTCGATGGTTATTGATCGATTAGCGCATGTGCCTTACGACCGGGCCTTTGATTTATTCATCGATTTTATCAGCGCAGGGGAGAACCGTAATGCGGGCTATCATGCGGCCGCCACCTATGAGGTGGAGGCGGCTTGCCGGCAGGTTCAAAAACCGACGCTGGTGATCGCCACGCAATCGAGTTTGCGCGACGGCACGCTGCAAACCGCCGACTGGATACCGGACGCCACTTTAGTTGAGCGAGATGACGTCATGGCGCCGGCTTTTGAGAGAGGGGCAGAGGTGATAGCCACTCTGGTCGCCGATTTTGTGACGAGCAACAGTTGATCTTAAGTGACGGGATGAAAGGGACAGCTGTCCTCTTTTTCCACTAGGTCATAGGTAAACATAAACTTTGCCACGCCCGCCAAAATGCCACCCACTAGGCCCAGCTCTAAGATTTGAGCATCATCAAAATACGCAGCCAACTGGCCATGCAATGCCTCACTGAGTACGCCGGTTGAATTGGTCAGCGCCAGCTCAGCCCCCAGCGCCAGTACGGCCAGCTCGGCCGGCGTGAACGTTCCCGATTCGGGTGATTCAAACGCGGCGATCTGTGCCTCGGTGAGGCCTGCCTCGATCGCGTCAAGCCGATTGCCTTGGTTACAAAAGCGGCAACCGTGCAAAGTGGAGAGTCGGAGTCGGAGCAGCTCTTTATAGCGCTGCGCGACTTTGCCACCGCGAAAGACATGGCCATAAAACTGATTAACGTACCATCGATACAGATCGGGATGATTCGCGAAGACTTCAAAAAACGTGGCGTCTCCCCGCAGGTCCATGGAGTGGCGCCAGGCTGAGGCAATATCGTCAGGCATTTCATCGGGCGAGATCTGGTTGAGCTGTGGATCCGGTTTCATGGGCGGTTTAGACCATGGCCTTTAACTGCTCGTCTCGATATCGGCCCAATAACAACAAGCTAAGAGAGCAAATGATAAATCCCCACATCGAGTAATACAGGGCCTGATCATAAGAGCCCGAGCTACTGTAGATCCATCCAAAGGTGGCGGGACCAAATCCTGCGCCCAGTCCAAAGAGGGCGTAGAGTGCGCCATAGATCCGGGAATAGCTGCGGACACCGAAATACCTCGAGACCAAATAAGCCAGTAAGTCGTACTCGACCCCGGCGGCAACGCCCAATAACACAATGGCAATCACCATTTGTGAATAACCCGGATCCACTGCAGTGAACATGAGCATGGAGGCTGCGGGCATGATCATCAGCGCACAGGCAATCGCTGGTGCCCAGATATAGTCGAGTAAGTAGCCAGCGATGAGGCGCCCAGCATAAACAGAATAACCGAGAAAGCTGGCGAGGATGACAGCATCGACCCGATCAAAACCTTTGGAGCCGAGCATGGTTTCAAGGTTTGGAATAGGTCCACCAATCGCAAAGGAAAGTGGCAGAAAAATGGCGCCGAGTAACCACAGTCTCCAGTCGCGTATGGCCTGCGCAAAAGTGAACCCATACTGCTTGATCATCGTGCCGGTCTCGCGTCCCAGTTCAGCAAGGCCTGCCGCCCGTTTGGCTACCTTAGGATCATCCACATCATGAAAAGCAATCAGCGCAATCGGTAGGGCAACGACCAGCGGCAAAAATCCGATACCGATATAGGCCAGTCGCCAGCCATAGGCGTTAATGAGCGATTCGGCCAATAGCTTGGCAACAGCGCCGCCAATGCCGGTGCCCACTAGGGCCATCCCCAGCGCCAGCCCCCGTTTTTCATGGAACCACCGGGAGATGGCTTTGGTGAAAGTGATCGGCAGGGTGCCTGCACTGAGAATAGACAGTAAACCCCAGAGAAATAAGTAGAGTGTATGTGAGCCATTATTGAGGGCAAAGGACATCATCGCGAGGGAGAAGGTCACCATAGAGATGAGTGCCACCCGCCTAACGCCATACCGGTCAGACAGATAGCCGGCCATCGGTGCGCTGATCACCGTGACCACGCAAAAAGGCACGAGGCCGAACATGATTTGATCAATTCCCCAGCCAAATTCGGCAGCCAAAGGCTTTGCAAAAACGCCAATCGTGTAAAAGGGCAAAGGCGACATCCCCAACGAGATGCCAAAGGTCGATGCGAGCACAACGGGCCAGCCGAAACGAAACTCACGAAATTGTTTCAAGTTAAAAGCCATACAGCGCTACACCCTCGTTATCATTATTGTGTTGCTATGGTTGTGGCGTTATTAACGATCTCAACCTCACTCGAATAATACCGGTGTTCAGTGGCATTACTAGCGCTACTTTCCGTGCTACGGCGCCCCGAGCGTTTGCTCGTTATCGTTGGGTATTGGTCTTTTTGAGTGATGGCTTCGAGGTTTACTGCTGTAGCCATTTGGCGACGGTGCGTGACACGACGATCTCACCTTGATCAAAGTACGCGTCATGATTTTCTTCAATGCTATCGAGGTCATAGAGATAGTTCACCATCAGGCCGACAGATTGATGCAATCCTTTTTCGCTGAGATCCGCGCCCCAGTGGATGGCGCGCAAGCTGGCACCATTGCCAAGATGGAACCGTGCGACAGGGTCAATGGCAACATTGTTGGCGCGCTCGTTCACTAGGTAGCTCGCGCAGAGCTTCAGTATTTTTTCTTTGACGGATTCATTGGCATCCTTTGCTTGCAGCCGAGCAATAGATTTAAGGTCATGAACATCGATTTGATGATCGTCCTGATACGCGGTAAGCCATTTTGCAAACCCGGGTATCGGCGACAGCGTGACGTAGCGTTTGGCGTTGGGATAACGCTTGCCGACTTCTTCGACCACTTGTTTGATCAGGAAGTTACCGAAAGAGACGCCGGCTAATCCGGGGTGACAGTTACTAATGGAATAAAACACCACTGTGTCGAGGTCTTGTTCGTCGGGTGTGCCATTGGTGCGGTCAATCAAAGGCGCGATCGCGTCAGGGATGCCTGCGGTAAGGGCTACCTCCACAAAAACCAGCGGATCGTCGAGCATCGCCGGATGGAAAAATGCAAAGCAGAGCCGTTGTTCGCTGAGTCGGGTTCGGAGGTCCTCCCAACCCCGAATCTCGTGCACAGATTCATACTGAATGATGCGCTCGAGTACCGCGGCGGGGGAGTTCCAATCAATGGCGCGGAGTTCGAGAAACCCGCGGTTAAACCACGAAATAAACTGATGCTTCAAATCTACATCGACACATTTTAGATGGGGGTGATCAGGGAGCAATTTGAGCAATGAAGCACGCATTTTCACGAGCACGGCGGTCGCATCGGGCGCCATATTCATTCTGCGAAATAATTTGATTCTGGGGGCTTCAATGGCCTTGGTAAGCGCAACCAGTTGATCCGCCTGCGGGTCATTTTTATAGTCATCTGCTGCGCCCAAAATGGCATCCGCAGAGACATCAAAGTCACGTGCGAGCGCTTCAAAGAACAGCACCTTATTGGCGTCATTGAGCTGTTGGTAATCTGCAATGACTTCGCAGGCCAGTGCCAGCCCCGATGCCTCGCCCCGGTGATGCAGTAATTGCTGACATTTACCGGCTAAATCATCAGAGGGAGCCTGGGCCGCCACCTGTCGTCGTCGGGCCAGAATGTCGCGCCCGGCACTGACGACCGAACCCAATAGCTTGCCGAGGCCAGTGGAGGCCTGGCGCGGTGTCCCTATTGGTGGTTGTGCATCTGATGACATGATGCTGGCTCGGCATAGTGTTGTTTCAACCGATACTATATCCAACTCTGCTGGGCCGCGCCTCATCGATTTTGATCAGGGCACCGAGACCGCGTCTTTGGGCATGGTGAGGCGATTAACGCTGCTTGATAGCAGAGCTGTAAACCCCGGGGCGGTTTGTGTCAGCCTTCTGTTCTGGGGGCGGACTCGTCCTTCCAAATGGCGTAAAGCAAGGCACACAGCATAAATAGCATCACTGCAGAAAAGGGCAGTGCGCCGATGATCATGACTGACCTGAGGGCATCCATGCCGCCAGCAATCAGCAACGTGATGATGACCAACCCGAGCAGCACACTCCACAGAACAATATGTCGCGAATGAGTGCCGTCCTCAGAACCACCCGATACGATGGTATTGATGACCAGCACGGCCGAGTCGGCAGAGGTCACAAGATAGGTAATGAGCAGCAATGTGCAGAGGGTTGATACCGGCAATACCCAGCTTGCAGAGAACAACGATTTCACTGTTGCAAACAATTGTGCGGAGAGGTCTGCACCGAGAATACTGCCTTCAGCAACACCACTGAGTTCGAGGTCTAGGGCAGTCCCGCCAATGATACAAAACCAAGCAAAGCACATGAGAGACGGCGCCAGAATCGCACCCACTACATATTCACCGATCGTTCTGCCTCGAGATACCCGTGCCAAAAACAGTCCGACAAAGGGCGTAAAAGCGATCCACCACGCCCAATAAAATATATTCCAAGCAGATTGCCAGTCACTCAAAGCGCGTGCGGTGGGTGTGTCGGTGCTGCTCCAGACGGTGACCGACATCTGACCAATCTGAGAAAGGTATTCGAGCAGGCCGGCCACAAACATTTCGCCGGCGAAAGCCGTCGCACCAAAGATAACGAAGATCAGCAGTAACAGCCAAGACAGCGCCATATTGAGATTTGAGAGCCACCGAATGCCGCGCCCGATCCCCGACAAGGCAGACAGCATCGCCGCTAAGGTCAAAAACACAACGGCAACAAATAGTGCGGTGAGACTGGGTCGTCCTTCAGAGACCAGCCATTCCCAGCCGGTGATTTGATGCATGCCAAAGGCGAGTTGATTGACGCCGTAGCCTATCGTGACACCGATACCAATGATGGTGGCAAGAATCGCTGCTGCATCGACCACGCCACCAATGCGCCGTCCCGACTCGGCACTGAGCACTGCGGTAAAGGGCGATCGAATCGTCAGTGGCATATTGCGCCGATAAGCAAAGTACGCCAGCGACATCCCGACAATGGCATAACAGCCCCAGGGTGTCAGGCCATAGTGCAGTAGTGTCCATTTATAGGCCGCCGCCAAGTTATCGCGCTCAAGCGCGGTCGTGGCACCGAGGATGACATCGGGGTTGTTGGCAAAATGCGCCAGCGGTTCAGCGGTAGAGTAGGTGAGCATGCCAACACCAATACCCGCACCAAACATCATCGAAAACCAGGCGAAGCGACTAAATTCGGGTCTATCAGACTCTGCGCCCAAGCGAATGCGCGCGGTTTTGGGTACCACCGCCAACAATAACGCCATGACCATAAAAAGACCCGACGCATACACATACCAACCCCTGAAGTAGGAAATGGTCGCCGCCTGTATCTCCATCAAAATGGCCCCGGCATCAGGGGCGAGCGACGCCCACAGCACGAGGCTGACCACCACAACCTTAACCGCCACAGCAACCAGGCGATTCTGGCCGGCGTAAAATCCGGTGCTTTCAACCCGCGTCGCAACGTCTGTCATCTGGCTTCCTTTTTTATGCGTCTCTAAAGCGTTTTTTTAGTTATGTTGGGGTTGCAAGCGAACAAGGCTGTTGGCCTCAGTGGCGATTAAACGTGCGCTGATCGCCTCGAGCACCTCACGCAGAGCAGTTGATGTTATCACTGCGGGCGTTTGTGCCCACTGTTGCAGTTCGGCCGAGAGTGCAGTATCGCCTTCTTGTGCAGTGAGGCGTACGTCGGCCTCACGGAGCAGATCGTATAGTGGATCCATCTTTGCTGTCTCGTTCGGATGCGCTCTCACCCATTGATCTAGATAAGCCATCCCCACAATCGGTGTTGCTGGCCAAGTATTGGGAAGTTGCTGCTGCGGATTAAATTGCCCGCCCTGGTCCGCTAAGGTGGCAGCTGCGATTTCATTCGCGGTGAGGTAGTCACTTGGCTTGAGCGCAAAGACATCGATCCCGCGGATAATTTCGGTGCCATAAATGTGGCCGTTATACCAATAGGTTGACCAATAACCACCTGTAACAAGATCCTCGGCATCGATAGGCCCACGATCAAAGTATGCGATTTCAATCGGATTTGTGGAGTCGGTGAAATCGATGATCGACAGGCCGCCTTGGTACCACGCTTGCACAAAAATATCGCGCCCGGGCACGGGGATGATCGAGCCATTATGAGCCACACAATTTTCAGTTTCGAGCTGGGGCGCGCTCATCTTGTAATGACTTTGAAAAACGAGTTTACCGTCGACGATATCGTAGATCGCATCAGCACCCCAAGTGAGCGGGTCATAGGTGCGACAGCGAGGACGAGTGCCGCCGCCCCACTCATCCGTGAAAATCACTTTGCTACCGTCGTTGTTGAAGGTGGCCGAGTGCCAGTAGGCAAAGCCTGTATCGGTCGCGACATCAATGCGCTCTGGGCGTCGCGGATCACTGATGTCGAACAGGATTCCGTTACCGGAGCAGGCGCCCGCAGCGAGTTGTAAGCTGGGAAACACCGTGATGTCATGGCACTGATCGGTGCGGTAAGTTTCTTGTGTCTCATCTCCATGATCGCCCCCCCGCCAGAGGCCCGACAGTGCTCCGGTCTCGGGGTCGGCAAACACGGTGGGACTATCAATAATTCGGGCGTTGGCAGGGTCGTCGACAGGAATTTCAATCACGTCGATCCGAAATAGCGCAGTGCGGTTATCGCCGGGGGACTCATCGATACAGCCTGCCAGTTCTTCCTCTTCACGCACGCGAGAGATGCCTGAGTTGTAGACAATGAGTTTGCCTTGCTCGTCGGGGCCTGCCACGACGGAATGTGTGTGTGACCCGCGACACGTTTGTACGGCACCGACTTGTCGAGGTTGCGTTAAATCACTGATATCAAAAATACGGATCCCGCGAAAACGATCAGCGCTGATATCGCCGCGGATGCCCTCTAAACCGCAATCAACACGACCCCGTGTTTCTTCTACCGACAGTATGAGGAGGTGCCCGACGATGGAGACATCGCCTTGGCCACCGGGACAGACAATCGACGCCAGCAGTGAGGGCTCGCTTTTCTCAGTTAGCTCGTAGAGGTTAAAACCATGGTAGCTACCTGCCACCATAATGTTGTCCCAAAACGCGATGTCGGTATTCGAAAAGCTCAGCAACGGGGCGCG
>CAJWWJ010000090.1 GCA_913048575.1 uncultured Halieaceae bacterium | reverse complement strand
AACAACTGCCTGACGCGATGACGAAACTGCTGGGCGGCTCGGGCCACCACGCCCAGATGGATGGGTAACATCGATTCGACATCCAGCTTGATTTGTTGCGCCAACACCGGCGCAGTGCCTTCGGTACCGATTGCGACCACAACCGGATCGCGATCGACGATAGCCGGCGTGATGAAGTCACAAGCGTCGGGACGGTCAACCACATTGACCCAAACAGCCGCCTCCTTCGACAACTGCGCAATGCGCGTATTGTCGTGATCGCACTCGCTGGCAGCGTAAACCAAGCGAGCGGTCTGCAGGTCGGACACATCGCAGGCCCTTGTCTCCAACTGCAATCGGCACTCATCTCGCCATTGCAACATGACAGGCGTGGGCTCCTGACAGAACAAAACGACTTCGGCTGCGGTTTTCAATAAAGCGCGGCATTTCGCTTCGGCAAGCAAACCGCCGCCGACGACAATCGCGCGACAGCCACCTGTCGACACAAAGATAGGTAGGTAATTCATAGGGCGAGAGCCTAACCACCCTTGCCATATAACGAAAAGATTTTTAAATAATGGTCTTATAACCGAATTATCAGGAATATATTTTTAATTAAAGAACAAAAATAGTATATTTTCCTATTTTTCTCCAAGGAACTCGAATGAAACTTGATTACACTGACAAAGTGTTACTAACGTTATTACAACGTGACTGCACGCTGTCGTTAGAACAGCTTGCCGCAAGAACAGGGTCTAGCAAGACGCCGGTATGGAATCGGGTGAAAAAACTGAAGCAACAGGGTGTCATTCGTCATGAGGTGGCCCTGTGTGACCCTGATGCGCTGGGTTTAGGTGCCTGCTTCTTTGTGCTGGTGCAGACCAGTGAGCACGATGCCGTTTGGCAACAACAGTTTCTCAGTGCGGTTCGCAGCCGGTCCGAGGTCATGGAGGCGCATCGTCTGGCGGGTGATGTCGACTATATTCTCAAAGTCAGAGTCGCCGACGCAAAAGCCTACGACCAGTTTTATCAGGGTCTCATTGCGGACGTAAAAATTTTCAAAGTCACTGCGCTACTGTCGATGGAAGAAGTGAAGTACGACACAGCGTTGCCCATCGCAGGGGATGCGGTGGCCTGAGTGGGTGGCGTCAACCCATCAATTTCGGGCCTCGCACCGGCGGACTAACCTTTAGTCTCAGGCCCCTCGCCTTTTAAACTGGCCAAAAAAACTTTGAAGTAAACCCCCATCGACCACAGCGTGAGCACGACCGCGATCCCTAATAGTGCGATGCCAAGCAACCGCAAAGACTCACCCGCTGGCTCGGAGGGGTACCACAGTAAGATCGGGATGGCCGTCATCTGAAAACCAGTCTTCAGCTTCGCCAACGAGGTCACCGCCACCGATGTCCGATTGCCTGCTTGCGCCATCCACTCCCGCAATGCGCTCACTACTATTTCACGACCAATCACCACCATGGCCGCCAAGGTAATAAAGGCATTGTCCATTCGATGCAGCAATAAAATTAACGCTACTGACACCAATAGCTTGTCGGCAACAGGGTCGAGAAATGCACCAAACTCAGAGGTCTGATTCATTTTGCGCGCAAGCCAACCATCGAGCCAATCGGTGATACTCGCAACGATGAACACCAACGCCGCCCCCACCGTCGATATTGGCTGCGGTAGATAATAAAAAAGGACCATCAGCGGAATCGCCAATACTCTCAGGGCTGTCAGTAAATTGGGTAAATTCAGTGGCACACATTACTCCCGTTACGCACTGCGATTCTCGCACAGAGCACCGCGCTCATGTGGGTCAATCGTTGACCGTATGCAGATGCTCGTAAATCGTACGTGCAATGGTCGCACTGATCCCTTTAATTTTAGCTAACTCGTCAACGCCTGCGTTCTCTATGGCCTTGGCGCTGCCAAAGTGGCGCAGCAGATCACGCCTCCGCTGAGCACCGACTCCCGGAATCTCCTCTAGGACCGACTGCTTCCTCGCCTTCGCACGGCGACCGCGGTGACCACTAATCGCGAAGCGATGCGCCTCATCTCGAATCTGCTGAATTAAATGTAAACCCGGATGATCGCCCCGCAGGCGCATCTCCGTGCCAGAGTCTGCATCGATGAGCGTCTCGAAACCGGCTTTTCGGGTCGTTCCTTTGGCCACACCGATCACTTTCACACTGCTGATGTCATAGGTTGCCAAGACTTGTCGAGCTTGACTGACCTGGCCTTTTCCACCATCGATAAATAAAATATCGGGCAGCTGTCCCTCTCCTCTCGCCAAACGCTTGTAACGTCGCTCTAGCGCCTGCTGCATCGCAGCATAGTCATCACCTGGTGCAATATCGTCAATATTGAACTTACGATAATCGGCTTTGCGTGCGCCATTGCCATCGAATACAACACAGGATGCGACGGTCGCTTCACCCGAACTATGGCTGATATCAAAACACTCCATGCGCACGGGAATGCTTTCCAGATCTAACGCTCTTCGCAACGACTCCAGTCGACCTGCCATCGTTTGCTTTCCCGCTAAAAACGATCGCAAATTCGTTTGCGCCGTTTGTACCGCCATCTGTAACCAGCGTGCTCGCGCATCGCGGACACTGTGCTTTATCGACACTTTGCGGCCAGAGTCAGCTGCCAACGTCTCTTCCAGCAAACTTTGATCATCAATGCGATCACTGAGCACAATTTCCTGAGGAATTTGTTGCTGACTAGACAAGTAAAACTGAGGCAAGAAAGCCTCCAATATCGCCGCGGGGGCCTCATCCAGTCGGATGTTAGGGTAGTAACTACGGCTTCCCAATACCCGCGCCTCGCGGACAAAGAGGACTTGTATACAGGCGTGACCATGCTCTGTAAAAACGGCCATCAGATCTAAATCACCTCGTGTGCCCTCGATACTCTGGGTGGATTGGACATTTTGAAGCTGGGTGATTTGGTCGCGCAAGTCTGCTGCGTCTTCGTAAGCCAATGCAGCGGCGGCAGTCTCCATTTCGTCTGCCAAGCGCGACATCAACTCATGTGATTGGCCATTCAGAAACAACGTCGACTTGTCGACCTGCTCTTGGTAATCCTGATCAGACACCAGACCAACACAGGGCCCTGAACAGCGCCCAATCTGGTATTGCAAACAAGGACGAGAGCGATTGCGAAAGTAGCTATCGCGACACTGACGCACCTTGAATACCTTTTGCATCAGATGCAGTGTCGATCGCACTGCACCGGAGCTTGGATAAGGCCCAAAGTAGGTGCCTTTGCGCCGCTTTGCGCCGCGATGAAAACTCAATCTCGGCCAACGATCTTCAGAGGACAGATAGATATAGGGATACGACTTGTCGTCTTTCAACAGAATATTGTAAGGCGGACGATGCTGCTTAATCAGGTTGTGCTCCAGCAGCAACGCATCTCGCTCAGTGCTGGTAACGGTGACTTCGATATTGGCTATTTTGGCGACCAGCGCCATCGTTTTCTTCGACAACCCCGACGGGCGGAAGTAGCTCGTCACCCGACTTTTCAGGTTTTTTGCCTTACCAACGTAAAGGAGCCCGCCGTCTCGATCATACATTTGGTAGACCCCAGGGCGAGAGGTCAGCTGTGCGAGATAAGACTCGGCATCAAAATCACTCATCAGGACGCGACGACCTCGGGGAGACCCAGCACCCGCGGCTCCATTTCCAGAGTCAGACCGAAAGCGCCTTCGACGCTGGCGACAATATCGGCCGCCAAGCTCAACCAGGGTCCTGCCGTTTGTGCGCCGCAACCCACTAACACCAGCGCGTGTGCCTCTGACACTTTCACGCCCTGCTTTTCGACACCTCGCCAGGCTAACCGGTCAATCAACCAAGCAGCGGAGACTTTTATCCGACCCCCTGGCCCCGGGAAAAGCGGCACATCGGATACCCGTTCACGCAGCACATCTCCCTCTTCCTGAGTCAACACCGGGTTCTTAAAGAAACTCCCCACATTCGGGGTAACGACCGGATCAGGTAGCTTTTCCTGCCGCAGCGACATCACGCCGGCCAAGACAGCGTCATGAGTGGGGTCGGCCGACTGCAACCGCTCTTTTAAGGCCGGATACTCGAGGCATACCGGTGCTGCCCTGTCGAGCTGCAAATCTACCGCTGTGATAATCCACTGTGCCCCTTCCTCGTGCTTAAAGCAGCTATCACGATAACGGAATTGGCAGGCTTCTGGTGCCAGCACGTTTGTCGCTAAGGTCTCACGATGGATCACGTGCACCGCCCGAATACGCTGCGCGATCTCGACACCATAGGCACCAATATTCTGAATCGGCGCTGCTCCTACCGACCCGGGAATCAGGGCTAAATTAGCCAGCCCATGCAATCCATGGTGATGGCACCACAGGACCAATTCATGCCAGTTTTCGCCCGCGCCAACCCGCAGTACCACTCGACCTCCATCGTCTGCACGCAGCGTGCGTCCTCTGATATCCATGAGCAATACCGTGCCGCGTTGCACGGGGTGCATCACGACGTTGCTCCCACCACCGAGCACGGTGATCGGCCCAAAGGGTCGCGCATCGGTGAGCGCTTGCTCAAGCTGCGTTGCATGAGTGATGGCGACCACGCGATCGGCGTGCGCGGTCAGTCCCAGTGTATTGCGTCCCGAAAGATTCCCACTCTCCAAAACTGAATCACTCACCATCCGTCAGTAACTGCTGAATGGCATCGAAATCTTCCTGAGTATCCACCCCAATCGGAGTCGTCTCAGGCGCCAGTTCAATCTGGATATGAGCGTCATGGGCCAGCGCCCTCAACTGCTCTAACGACTCAGTCTGCTCAATTGCCGCGGGAGGCCAACTCACAAAACGCAGTAAAAACCGAGCGCGATAAGCGTACAAACCAATATGGCGATGACACTCAGCCACCGCGGTGTCATCGCGCCGGCTGGGAATAGCAGCACGCGAAAAGTACAGTGCTCGCCCCGTCTCGCTAGCAACCACTTTGACCACCGCCGGCTTGGCGGCTTCTTCAATCGCGAGCGGCTCCATTAAAGTCGCCATGTCAGCGTTGGGTTGCTCAGACAGCATGGCAGCCACGCGCTGAATATTCGCGACCGGCATCAGAGGCTCGTCCCCCTGAACGTTCACAATAATCGTGTCATCCGCGAATGATAACTGCTGAACCACCTCAGCCAATCGGTCCGTTCCTGAGGTATGCTCTGCGCTTGTCATCTGAACCTCTGCACCGCGGCCCACCATCTCATCGCGAATGCGGGCGTCGTCGGTTGCAATACACACCCGATCCGCACCGGCACGCATCGCCTGCTCCCAGACCCACGCGACCATCGGTTTACCCTTAATGCGGAGCAATGCCTTACCCGGTAGTCGAGTCGAGCCATAGCGAGCCGGAATAACAACTGTAAACATAAGGATCCTAGGTCTGCACCCGCGTCGGCAATTTATCGTGTAATCCTGTCAGTAACGAGGCCGGTAGCTGCACCTCGATCTCCACCACCCACAGTCTACTATCGATCGACCCACTGAGCTTTATCGCATCCTTCTCGGTAATCAAGACGGTCTCGGCCGCAATCCCTCTAAGCTACTGCGGCATGATGACGTCATGGTCGGGCAATGACACCGTTTCCACCCTCAATCCCTGCGTTGTGAGCATCTGAAAAAATTGTTCAGGCTGTCCCAGCGCAGTCATTGCCGTGAGCGTTTGATCACCCCATTGGGACAGACAATCTGACCACACGACGAGGCGGCCTGACGCGAGATGACGCGCACCGCTAATATGATATTCAAAACCGCGATGGGGATCGTCACTATTGCGTTCCAGCACCCAGTCGACTTCCTCCAACCGCTCTCGAGGCTCCCGTAGTGGACCCGCTGGCAACAGTCGACCGTTACCCAAACCTCTCCGCCCATCAAGCACCACAATCTCTAGGTCTCTTGGCAGCTGATAATGCTGTAACCCATCATCCGACAGCACAATATCAATTGCATTATGTTGCATGAGCGTATGGAGGGCCTGAAGCCGATCGCGCCCTACCACAACGGGCACCTCCAGCTCCCGCCTAATCAGCAGCGGCTCGTCACCCACGGATGCAGCGTCATCATTCGGGGCTACCTGACGGGCCTCACCAAGCGCGTGACTACGATACCCTCGACTGATGACGCCCACTCGATAACCACAGTGTTGTAACCAGCGACCCAACGCGATCAGCACCGGCGTTTTGCCGGTTCCCCCGACGGTCAATCCACCAATGACAATGACCATGACACCGTCAGGCGTTGCCCCTTTCGATGGCGCTTTGTCACGGCGGCGCTTGACTTCAAACTGAACGAGCAACGAGAGCGGTAGCAGACACCAAGACAGGACACTGTTGCCGTACCAAATCGCGTTAAGGCCCCGTTCCACCGCACCGCGCAAAGCGGTCATGAGGCTGCAAAGCCTTGTCGATACAGATCTGCATACAGCCCGTCAGTGCGGATTAAATCGTTGTGCGAGCCACTCGCCACAATACGCCCCTCATCCATGACGACAATGATGTCGGCACGCTCGACAGTCGACAGGCGGTGTGCAATAACGAGGGTGGTGCGACCCGCCGAGGCACGCTCCAAAGATGCCTGGATTCCCGCCTCCGACTCGTTATCGAGCGCAGAGGTGGCCTCGTCCAGCACTAATATTGGCGCATCTTTCAGTACCGCCCGCGCAATCGCCAGCCGCTGTCGCTGCCCACCCGATAAGCCGCCTCCGCCATCGCCCAAAACTGTCTCGATGCCCTCTGGCAGCGCCCCCACAAACGCGCTCGCATGCGCTGCCTCCAAAGCCGACTGAATCGCCTCATCGGTGACTGCGTTCCCCTGACCAAAGGCAATATTGGCGCGAATCGTGTCGCTAAACAGGACCACGCGTTGCGATACCAGCGCAAACTGCTGCCGATAATCTGCCAGTTTAAGGGCTTCCACGGGCTGACCGTCGAGCTGTATCTGCCCAGCGGTCGGCGCATAAAAGCGGCAAAGCAGTTGAATCAAAGTGGTTTTTCCGGCCCCCGAGCGGCCCACAAACGCGACCATCGCACCTGCCGGAATATGGAGGCTGACCTCATCTAATACGCGGCGATCTGATTCAGGGTACGAGAAGCTGACCTGCTCGAATGCAATGTCACCCCTCGCACGTGCCAACGATACCGACCCATTATCGGGCTCAGGCTCAGTATCGACCTGAGCAAAGAGATCCTCGGCAGCTGCTAGGCCTCGCTGAATAATGCTTTGCACATTTGTCAGGGTCCGAATGGGCTTACCCAGCTGCGTCGCGGCCGCAATGAAGGCGACCAGTGACCCGGGTGAAAAGCCACTCAAAATGATCGGATCAAGGGCAACCCAAAACAGCGCTCCCAGCGCGATCGCCAATAAAATTTGAGCGATCGGGGTGGAAATGGCTTGGACAAAGGCCAGCTTCAAGCTCTGTATCCGATTGACCTGACTGGCCTCAAAAAAGCGCCTGTTCTGCTGCTCAGTAGCAGCAAACATTCTGATCTCCTCAAACGCATTCATACTCTCGGCGCTGAGCTGCGTTACCTCACCCATTGAGTCCTGAATGCGGCGACTATAACGCCTAAAATGACGACCCACGATTACCACAACACCGGCCAATAACGGCGCGATAGCGAAGAACACCATCGTCAACTTCCAGTTCAAATAGAGCATGTAAGCAATCAGAGCGACCACCGTAAGGCCGTCTCTCAGTATCGTTCTCAGCGCGTCGGAAGAGGCACCACTGACTTGTTCAACATTAAACGTCAGCTTTGAAACGAGCTCACCCTGAGTGTGGCGGTCCATGTACTCTTTGGGTGCGCGAATCAGCGCACCAAACACCTCCACACGCAGATAATGGACGACTCCCCTGGCGACAATGTTCATAAAGTAGTTACCGAAAAAGTAACCGCTGGCGCGCAGCAGAGACAATACGATCGCGGCCACAGGCACTGCAATCCGAGCATACTCTATGGCGCCTTTGTCCCCTTGCGGCCATAGCCAATGGGCCGCTTGTGACACGAACCCAATACCGATTTGCGGCGCATCGCCCAGAGAATCGAGAAGAAATTGGGTCAGATCGGCGAGTAAGACATTGGCGAGAGAATAAGCCAGAAAGCCGATGATACTAAGCACAAACACGCCGGTGTACTGCGTCACATAGGTCAGCAGACGTCGATAAAGTGCCCAATCATTTCCTTTGCTTGCAGTGGTCTTCACGCATACTCCCGGTTACGGCTAAACGTCAGTCGCCGCGATCAGACGCAAGCGCTTCAAACTCCGCCACGTCCATCACAAAGCCCATAAGTTAATGTGGGGCCATTGCGCCAGCCAACAAGACCATAGAACTGTCAGTATTGCCACCCAGCATTGC
>CAJWWJ010000089.1 GCA_913048575.1 uncultured Halieaceae bacterium | reverse complement strand
GCCTGCCCAAACAGAGCCGCCTGCTGATCGCCGGCCATTCCTGTAATTGGAATGCCATCGGGCAACCCAGGCACCCCTAGAGTCTGCCCCAGTTGCCCGCTGTTCGGCACAATGTCTGGCAGTATCGATCTGGGCACCGAAAACAGCTTCAGCAATTCGGGATCCCAATCGAGGGTCTGCAGGTTCATCAGGGAGGTTCTGGATGCATTGGACACGTCGGTCGCGTGAACGAGGTTCCCCGTGAGTCTGGCGAGGAGAAAAGCATCAATGGTCCCCGCCGCAATGTCGCCCTTTTTGGCACGACTGCGCACGCCGTCTAGACTATTTAATAACCAACGGAATTTACTCGCCGAAAAATAGGGATCCAATACCAGACCGGTCCGGTCGCGCACCATCGGCTCGAACCCTTTGCGCCTGAGCCCATCGCAAAAACTCGCTGTGCGACGACATTGCCAAACAATCGCATTACCGACTGGTTTGCCACTGTGGCGCTCCCAGAGCAAAGCCGTTTCCCGCTGGTTAGTAATGCCAATACAGGCTATGTCACTGACCTTACAGATTCCACGGCGCAGGACAGACCGAATTCCTTTGAGCACTGTTTGCCAAATGGCCGCTGGATCGTGCTCGACCCAACCGGGTTTCGGATAGATCTGCGGAAACTCGGTATTCACCGAACCCAACAGCTTGCCGCGGACGTTCATCACCGCGACAGTAGTCCCGGTGGTACCTTGGTCAATCGCCAGAATCACTCTCATCAGTGATGAACGCTCAAACCAATCGGCACTTAGGCCGCGTCGTATCCTTCGATCGCTTTTATTTCGAGGTAGTCAGTGAACCCGTGTGCACCCCACTCACGACCGTTACCTGATTGTTTATAGCCGCCAAAAGGCACATCAAAACCGCCTGAAGCACCATTGATGTGAACGTTACCCGCCCGAATGCGCGTAGCGACTGCCCGTGCGTGATCAAGGTCGCCGCTTTGTACATAACCAGCCAGGCCGTATGGCGTATCGTTCGCGATCTGAATCGCTTCTTCTTCGGTGTCGTAGGGGATCATGACCAAGACGGGCCCAAAAATTTCCTGTTGCGCAACCGTCATGTCATTGCTCACGTCGGAGAAGACGGTTGGCCGGACGTAATAGCCAGACTCAATGCCTTCAGGGAGACCAGGTCCTCCGCAAACCACCTTTGCACCCTCGGCAATACCTGCCTCAATCAAGCCTTGAATCTTGTCCCACTGCACTTTAGAAATCACCGGTCCCATGGTGGTGGATTCCTCATCGGTTGGACCGATCACAACGCTGTCAGAGACGCTGGAAGCGATCGCCTCTGCCTGCGCCAGCAGCGCGCGCGGCACCAACATGCGAGACGGTGCGTTACAGGATTGGCCCGTGTTGTTGTACATATGCAGCACACCGCGTGTCACAGACGCCTCTAAATCTGCGTCCTCCAAAATGACATTCGGTGATTTACCGCCGAGCTCTTGGGTGACTCTTTTCACGGTGGGGGCCGCATTCTGCGCAACCAGTGATCCCGCTCGCGTCGAACCTGTGAAGGACATCATGTCGACATCAGGATGACGAGACAGCGCTTCACCGACGGTCGGCCCGTCACCGTTGACCAAATTAAAGACGCCCGCAGGAATCCCTGCCTCTTCCATGATCTCGGCGTATAAATAGGCCGATAGCGGCGCAATTTCACTAGGCTTGAGCACCATCGTACAACCCACCGCCAAGGCCGGCGCCACTTTACAACTCACCTGATTGAGCGGCCAATTCCATGGCGTGATGAGACCGCACACGCCGATCGGTTCCTTGACCACGCGGTGTGGGCCCAGATCTTCAGAGAAGGAGTATCCCCGCAGGATCTTAGCCGCCTCAGTAATATGACCCAAACCTGCGTAGGCTTGCGCGGTGCTCGCTAAGCTGATGGGCGCTCCCATCTCAAGGCGAATGGCCTCGGCGATCTCACCGATACGGCGCTTAAATATAGCCGCCATACGATCCAGCATCTCGGCGCGCTCCTCTGCCGCCGTCTGACTAAACGACTCGAAAGCCGCTTTGGCCGCGGCAACCGCAAGATTGACGTCCGCTTCCGAGCCAAGGGAAATGGTGGCGCAGGCCGCCTCGGTTGAGGGATCCAACACCTCAAGTGTTTTAGGTGCAACCGGATCGACCCACTGTCCGTTAATATAAAATTTCGTGTATTCGCGCATGTTGGCCTCGATAATAAAAAAAGAATTAGCTGTGATTTCAATCTACCCAAGGCAAAGCCCACTCTGGGTTCAGCCCGTGAGAATACCCCATAAATGGCAGGCGCATAGCGTCCTCCGTCTATTTTTTCACGCCTCGAGGCAGCCCTGCAACGCGCGTTGAGCGCCGAGGAAACCACCGTCCCTCCCCTCAAGTCAGTCACCCGTTTCTAATCTAATCGCAGCAGTGCGCTCGATGGCCAACTGAAACACCGCCGTTTACTCTGAGGGTCGCCGCTGATGGCAATGCGTTCCTCACTGTCGAGGGGGCTGTTCTGGCGTGCTACCGAGGCTCGATGGCGGGGGCTCGATCCGGTTCAACTCGCGACTTTGTAGTTGAAGACGATGTTCTTCATAATTGGCGGCTCTTGCTACTTGTCCAGGATAAAACGATGAATCAAGCCGCTGATCTCGATGAACTCTCACTGTTTCGTGACATGGCGCGACGCGCATTCGAACAGGAAATCACGCCACATTACGAGCAATGGGAAGCCGACAAGATGGTCCCCCGGACACTGTGGCATCGACTCGGAGAGGCCGGCTTATTAGGACCTGATGTCGAAGAGCAATATGGCGGCGCAGGGGCCTCGCCACACGTCACTTTGGCAATGATCGAAGAATTATCTGCCATGGGTTTTGGCGGATTCGCATCGGGCTACGGCATACACAACAATATTGTGGCGCCGTATCTCAGTCGGCACGGTACTGAGGAGCAAAAAGCACACTGGTTGCCTCGCATGGTCACCGGTGAGGTGGTGGGAGCACTGGCCATGACAGAGCCGGGCGCAGGCTCAGATGTGCAGAGCATCCGCACTTCTGCAGCACGGGATGGCGATGAATGGGTGCTCAATGGCTCCAAGATTTTCATCACCAACGGCATCCATGCCGATCTGGTGATTGTGGCCGCTATTACCGACCCCGGTAAGGGCGCCAAGGGTACCTCGCTCTTTTTGGTTGATGCGCATGCACCAGGATTCGAGAAGTCTCGGAAGATAGATAAAATCGGGCAGCACACTTCGGATACAGCACTACTCTTCTTCAACGATGTCCGCTTGCCGGCGGAAGCCCTGCTTGGCGATGAGAACAGTGGCTTCATTATCATGATGAACGAACTCCCTCGCGAGCGACTTGGCATTGCAGCGCAGGCGATCGCTGCGTCAGAGGGAGCACTCGACATTACGGTGCAATACGTGCAGGAACGAGAAGCTTTTGGACAAAAAATAGGCCAATTTCAGAATACTCGATTCAAGCTCGCCGACGTCAAAACTGAGATCACCCTCAACCGCGCATTTTATGAACAGTGCGCGCGGCAGTATGCCGAGGGGCGCCTCACTGCCGATACGGCGGCCATGCTCAAACTCGCCAGTTGCGAGATGCAGTGCCGGGTCGCGGATCAATGTCTGCAGCTGTTCGGGGGTTATGGCTACACGGCCGAATACCCGATCTCACGATTTTACGTTGACGCTCGGATTCAAACGATCTATGGGGGATCATCGGAAATTATGCGCGAGCTGGTCGCACGATCGATATTAGGGCGGTAGCGGAAAAAGCCTCTGGAACCAGGCGTTGCTGTTCTGCTTTGACGCTTTGACATCGCGCGGGCGAGCTTGATTCAGGCGACAATCGATCGAGGTGAACGCGGCACGGGACGACTGTAGCCGCCGCTACTATCAAACCTGCTACTGAGAAGTCAGCTATAGCGACGCAGTCACTGTGCCTTTAGCGAAGGTCATCGCGTGACCCGACAGGAAGATGCGATCGTCCCGGCGCTCACACCACAAGGTACCGCCACGCGCCGAAGACTGATGCGCCAGCAGGTGTTGCTTCGCGAGTCGATCGGACCAAAACGGTGTCAATAAACAGTGGGCTGACCCCGTGACGGGATCTTCAGGCACGTCGTAATGGGGCGCGAACATCCTAGACACAAAATCGTACTGATCACTACCCGCGGTGACAATAACGCAGTGCTCAGCGATCGCAGCCAAGGCCGCGATATTCGGCTTTAACGTCCGCACAGAAGTCTCGCCGTCTAATTCATAGAGTATTTGCCATGGCTCGTCGCAAGGCCGAACCGCTGAGATAACTCGAGCCCCCAACGCGGCCTCAAGCCCCGCTTCCACTGTATGCGACTCATATTCAACAGCAGGCAGATCCAGTGTCAACCGATCACCTTGCGGTTGCGCGTGAAGTAAACCTCTAAAACGTGTCTGAAAAGAAAGTGTTTCGGCCGATACCTGCATCTCACGCAGTAAAACATGTGCTGTTGCGAGTGTGGCGTGCCCACACAACGGCACCTCCTCTACGGGGGTAAACCATCTGAGCTCGAAGGTGCTAGCCGCAACGGGGACAAAAAAAGCGGTCTCTGACAAATTGTGCTGTGCCGCCAACGCCTGAAGTTGACGATCTGGCAACCACTGATCCAGTGGCATGACTGCAGCGGGATTGCCACCAAAAGGCAGATCCGTAAACGCGTTCACAATGTAATACGGCAAACTCATTAGCGATCCCTTAGTCTTATCAGACCACGCAACAAGTGGGCCGAGCGCTTTGGGTGACACGTCCAATGGCGGCAACACAGCGCATATCGTTTATGCCAATTCGTCTAGCGTCTCCGCTAGCGCCTCGACCAGAGAGGTCATCTGCTCTCGCTGCATGACAAAGTGTGGGGCTAGTTGAATCGTATCTCCCCCGTAGCGCACTAAAAATCCTTTTTCCCAGAGACGCATGCCCACCTCGAAGGGACGTCGCAATGGCTCGCCAGGATACGGAGCCAGTGTGATGGCTCCGGCAAACCCATAATTTCTCACATCGGTGACATGAGGCTTTCCGGCGATGCCATCGTGCAATAGCGCCTCCCAAAATGGTGCTTCCTGCGCCACACGCGCAGGTAACTCATCACGCACCAATATATCGAGAGCAGCAATACCCGCCGCACAAGCGACTGGGTGTCCGGAATAGGTATAGCCGTGAGCAAACTCGAGGGCATAGTCCGGTCCGCCGTGGGCCATGAAGGTGTCATAAATTTCAGCCGTCGCGACCACCGCCCCCATGGGGACGGCGCCATTCGTAATTTGCTTGGCGAGATTTAAAATATCGGGCGTCACGCCAAATGCTTCGGCGCCGGTGTAAGCACCACAGCGACCCAACCCGGTGATCACCTCATCAAAAATCAATAAGATATCGTTCGCATCGCAGAGCGCTCGTAGTCGTTGCAAATAACCAACGGGGGGCGGAATCACTCCGGCTGATCCTGCCATCGGCTCGACAATCACGGCTGCGATGGTGGAGGCGTCATGCAAGGTGATCAGCTCAGACAATTCATCTGCAAGATACGCACCGTGCTCGGGCATACCGCGACAAAATTGATTTTCAGGAAGCATCGTGTGACGAAGGTGGTCCACCTCTAGAGAAGGCCCAAACGGCTTTCGATTCGCGCCGATGCCGCCGACCGCCGTCCCGCCGTAATTCACACCGTGATAGCCCTTTTGCCGTCCAATGAAGCGAGTCTTGGCGGGTTGCCCCTTGAGGCGCCAATAGGCCCGCGCCATTTTGAGCGAGGTATCGGCGGATTCAGAGCCAGAGTTGGTATAGAACACATAGTCGAGCCCCTCTGGCATGAGTGCTTTTAAACGATTGGCCAGCTCAAAAGCCGTGGGGTGCCCAAACTGAAAAGGTGGACAAAAATCAAGCGTCTCAATTTGATGAGCAACCGCTTGTGAGACTTCTGGATGACCGTGCCCCAGCCCGGAGGTCCACAGTCCAGAATGGCCGTCAAGAATCTGCCGACCCTGATCATCCGTGAACCACACTCCCTTTGCACCCACAATGATCCTGGGGTCACGTTTAAACTGGCGATTGCCGGTATATGGCATCCAGTAGGCATCTAACGATAGCGTGTCGGACATACTTCCCCCCCATTCGCCGCGTAGTGTAACCCCTAAATCGACATCGCTAACTCACCCTTTTGGGATAGACAGCACGTCCTGAAACAGTTAGAACAGAATCCTTATTATTGGAGGTGAATCATGACGAACAAATCCTTGGTAGCAATGCTCGCCCTGCTCGTTTCATTGTCGAGCGCAGTCTCGGCACACATCGAAAAAACAGAACCCCTTCAGTCCTTACGACAATCCTATTTCGCGCTGTTAGGGATGACTTTTGCGCCGATGGGGGACATGGTGAAAGGCAAAATCGAATGGGACGCCACCCGCTTCTCTGCGTGGGCAGATGACTTGCATCACGCTGCACAATTTCACGTTGAACGCGGATTTGCGCCAGGTACTGAGCAAGGCACCACTCGAGCCAAACCCAATATCTGGTCCAACATGGACGATTTCCAAAGCAAGCTGAATGACTTTCGTGCTGCCGCCGCCAGCCTTGCCGAGATCGCGACAGAGGGTGACCCTGGGAGCAGCCGAGAGCAGTTCGTGGCAACGGGCGGCACGTGCAAGGCCTGTCACGACGAATACAAATCGAAGGACTATCTGTACTAGCCTAAACTGAGAGGTCTCTCCATTGCGCACCGTCGTTACTGAGCGCCTTCTTCGCCAGCGCTCAGTCCCGTTGCGTTTTATTTAATAGGACCCCTCTCATCGAATGGGTTCTCTATTATGAGAGGCCCTGGGGCTGCCTGGGGCCAAAACTCACTGCGTTTAGCCATCATCGCAGGTCCCGTACCGCGACGCCTCGCGTTGACCACGAGCGCCCCCTCAGCGCGTCAACCACGCCCCTCAGTAATAACTCGGCGCCTCAGGCGCAATGCTAATGAGCCACACGAGCGTCAAGCCAATGGTCGCCGCCATCAGCGCCGCCAACCACAGTGGTTTAGGTCGAGTGTCGCTGACTTTATAGCTCGATCTACCACGCACCATGGCTTGGATCAGCGGCTGTTTTTTTCGCCACTGGTACCAAATGACAGCAAGCAAGTGCAGCGCAATGAGTCCCTGCAAGAGCATCCAGTTCAGCGCGTGCCATTCGGTCAACGTGCCCGACCAATCTCCCGCCCAGTAGGCAAAAGGCGCCTCAAATAAAATATCGTCTTGACTAAACAAACCTGAGGCAGCCTGCGTGATCAATAAGGTGAGCAGTGCCAATACTGACAGCGCGCCCAGTGGATTGTGTCCCGCATAGCGCTGGCCCGAGCGAAGGTAGCTCATAATCGCGCGCGGCCCCGCTACAAAAGCGTTAAAACGGCTGGGGTGGCTCCCGAACCACCCCCACAGAACGCGCGTCAGGACAAGGCAGAGAATGCTGCAGCCTACCCACTGATGAATGGTCATCTCGCCTTGCTCGCCACTCCACCACATAACACCCACCGCCACCACCAAGTACCAGTGAATGATCCGCACAGATGCATCCCAAATCGGATAATGCATAAAACTTGACTCAGTCAGTCGCCCAGTAACGCCAGCAAGGCGGTCACCGAAGCCTCAACGCCCAGCGTCACTGAGGCATTGGGTTCAATTTTAAACAGTGGCGAATGATGAGAGGGAACCGGTTCTCCGCCTGCCCTTTCCCGCGCAAAGTCGGCAGCAGGCGTGCCGCCCACGGCGAAATACAAGCTGGGGATATAGGGATCCACCGTAAAAACAGGGAAGTCCTCGGCGCCCATTCCCAAGCGCTCCCCCGAGAACACGGTTCCGGTGCCAAAATGATCGTCCCACATCGCCATGATCCGCTCCGTAAGCGCCTTATCGTTTAGTGTCGGAGGCACGCTCTCATTCGAGACAATGACGGTCGGCAAACGATCCTCGGGAAGACCCGCAACCCGGCCCATGTTTTCCGCTACCCTGCGGATTCCATCCAGCAACAAGGTGCGATCCGCGGCCGACTCGCTGCGAACGGTCAGCTGCAAGTGAGCCAAATCGGAAATAATGTTGTGCTTGGTACCACTATGGAAAGCACCCACCGTGATCACGCCCGGCCGCCGTGGCGGCAAACTGCGGCTAACAACCGTCTGCAGTCCCATGACAATCTGAGAGCCTAAGACAATCGGATCAATCCCTCTGTGAGGCGATGCGCCATGTGCACCGACCCCTGGTATATAAATATCGACAGTATCGGCACCGGAATAAGGCGAGTCCGTCGAGGCACCCACCATGCCTGTCGGTAACACCGAGGCCACATGAAATGCCATCGCGTAG
>CAJWWJ010000088.1 GCA_913048575.1 uncultured Halieaceae bacterium | reverse complement strand
GCGCTAACACCGCGGCTATGATCCCCATGCTCATGGGTTACCAAAATCGCGTCAATATCGCTCCCGGTGACCTGCTGCGAGGCCAGACGCAGCTCCATTTCTTTGCGAGGCAAACCGCAGTCTATCAGCACGAGCGTTTCACCCGTGTCGACCAACGTTGCGTTCCCTTTGCTGCCGCTGCCGAGGGACGCGATCCGCATTAAGTGATATTTCCTCGTAGGATCGTTAAGAGAGCTTGCTGATCTCGGCGATCGACGGCCTCTCCCTCAGGTCCGTGCAGTGTGATCAGCACTGCGTCTGCATCGATACGATCAAGCTTTATTTGATATCGATGCCCTGCCAAGGGGTGCTCTTCCTCGCCGCCCCACAGCCAATCAAACCAGCCACTCTCGTCCTCGTCTTCAGGCCCAATAAACGTGACATAGAGAATTCCCTGACTCCGATCTCGGTCATCGATCGCAAAATCAGCGTCAGCTGTCCCTTTGATCACAGACGCCCAAGCTCTATCAAATGGGAGCTTGAGTCGAATCCGCGTCGCTTCCTCAGTATCTTCGAGCGCAATTCGTCCTGAATCGCTCATTGCTCGATCTGCCATCATCGAGATCGGTGCTGCGTCCGCGCTATTAGCAAGGTACTGCGCCACATCCTGTAACATCTGGCGCTCAAGCTCTTGATCGTCTGATTGCTCTGGCCAGCTCACGTCTTCAACGCCTCTGTCTTGCTGTAAGACGTGAAGCTCCGAAGTATTGCGTTGTACGCCAGTGTCAACACGGAACCGAAATCTGACTGCCAGATCTCGCTCTTCCAACTTAAACCATTGGCTGTCAATCAGCCCGGCCTCAGCGTCGACTGACGATACGCCGATCGCGCTGGTCGTTAGAAAAGCCCTGACCTGTGGCCACAATTTTCCCGGCGCAACGTTGACCAATGCCCAACGCTCATCAGACAGGCTCTGTATCCGTACAGCATCGGCTTGGTTATTTGCTGTCAGTGGCGTTGGTCGAGGGGTTTCAAATTGCGCGGCCAGTTGAGCGCTTTCCGTCACTACCGGCACGGGATAATCTGGCTGTATCGATTCGGTAGACAAATCGGGCGGCACGTCAATCGGCGTCAGCTCTGGCGCAGTCTGGTAACGACTGGCATTGTCTGGAAACAATCCATCCTCGCCTAACAGCCAGCTGCATCCTGCCAAGGTGGCCGCGAGAACAATACACAAGCCTAATCGAATCACGCGAAATATGCCTCCAGTGCGCGCTGCAGTGCAGCGTGGTGTCCTGACGAGAGCGGTGTCAGCGGCAATCTGATGCCTTCGCTGATCATACCTCGGAATGCCATCGCCCACTTGATCGGGATGGGATTAGATTCAGCAAATAACAAGTGATTTAAGTCGTTCAAGCGTGCGTCGATCGCAGTGGCAGCCTCCCAGCCCCCTGAGAGGGCTGCGTCACACATCGCCGCCATATCGGGTGCGGCAATATTTGCTGTCACCGAAATGTTGCCCTGACCGCCGTGACGCATCAACTCCAGCGCCGTTGCGTCGTCACCTGAAAATACGGCAAATCCATCCGGTACGGCGCTGATCAGCTCAGCACCCCTGGCGACGTCACCCGTAGCATCTTTCACGGCCACTATTGTGTCGTTCTGACTGAGCTTGATCACCGTGTCATTCAATAAATCGCAGCCGGTCCGACCCGGCACGTTATACAAGATAATGGGCAAGTTGACGGCCCGCGCTACCGCTTGAAAATGCTGGAACATCCCATCCTGAGTCGGTTTATTGTAATAGGGCGTTACTGACAGTGAGTAATCAGCACCTGCCTCGGCAGCGGCCACAGTCAATTCGATCGCCTCGTGGGTAGAGTTACCGCCGGTCCCTGCCACAACGGGAATTCTGCCACCCGACTGCTCCACCGCAAAGCGAATCAATTCACAGTGTTCGGGCACCGTTAACGTCGGACTTTCGCCTGTCGTCCCGACCACACAAATCGCCGCCGTACCTGACTCGATATGATATTCGATCAAAGTCGCCATCGCTGCCCAATCAATGGCACCATCAGGGTGCATGGGCGTTACCAACGCAACAATGCTTCCGGTTATCATCGATTCACTCCGGGGGATGCCTCGGCCAGCAAGGACAGAAAATATGGTGCCGCAATTATCCACTACGGACCGAGATTCACAACCACACAATGCCATTCGCTCTCACTATTTGGCAAATCGAGTGGGCAAACTCTGTTTGCTGGGCCTCTTGGCGGTGTATTCGACACTGAGCGCGGGGCAAGACACTGATTTAGAGATTCGTATCGAGCCACTCACCGCAATCGATCAACAGTTCATGTCGGACCAACGAGCCCGCGTTGAGCAGCTCGCCAATCGTCTAGGACGCAATCTCTCAGGCCAAGCGATACGCGACATCGATACGCTGCAAAGACTGCTCGACGATGGCCTAGTGCCATCGACCGACACCTTGTCACTCCAAGCGATGGGCGTGGTGTTTGGGGATCTGCTCGGCAGCCAGCTCGGTATGGGCTGGATTGTCTATCGCGATAACGCCGGTCGCTCACGAGCGTTAAGCCACCGAGATACCGATGTCACTTTATTCCCGATGACCATGATCTCGCGACGCTACCAGAGTGGAAGCACCCGTCGACTCCAGTCACTCTATGACGAGACGGTTGCAAATACCCGACCTCAACTTCCCGGTGGCAAGTGGTTGCCGTAGCGAGACGTGTTCAACTGACTCACAGAGCACAGTCTGCAAACCGGTAATCGGTAATCGGCTGCGATGCCCATCTCAGTTCATCGATCTGATGCCAACGTCGCATTTGGAATCACCTCTCACACTGGGACGCCACCATGATTGCAGTGCACTGTCCTCCTCATGGGTTAAACTGCATGAGGCACGATGGCGTTACCAGATGAAGCGGCGTCCTGCCCGAGCTTTTTTCGTCAGGTTACGGGAGGCATTTTTAATCAATGCACTGTCATGATTTTTGATGCCGTCAACCTTCCCCAGAGTGACTTCCAATTAGCACTTCGGGCAATCGAAGATTGCCAGGAACCGCGCTATCACAGCGATTTAGACCCCGTGATCAATGCGGTCACCTCTCGGCAACGTGAATATATCGCCGGCCGAGTCCTCGCAAGGGAATTACTGGATCGTATTGGCGTCAATGCCCAGACCATTGCATCGGGACCCAAGCGAGAACCCCTTTGGCCCACTGGTATCGTCGGATCCATCTCTCATAATGAGCGGTCTTGTGCAGTGGTCGTCGCTCAGAACTCAGTAGTCACTTCGGTGGGGATCGACATTGAGACGATAGGGCGCATCGATCGTCACTTGTGGGCAAATTTATTTACCGAAGAGGAAACCGAACACCTGCAACAGCTTGAGCCGGCAGCGCGATCGCGACAAGCCACCGTCTTGTTTTCAATCAAAGAAGCGTTTTACAAATATCAATACCCAATCACGCAAGGCTGGGTGGGATTCAGGGACGTCAGCGTTCATCAAGAGGACGCATCGTCCTATCGATTGACGGCACAAATCAGCGACGCAACATTGGCCACCAGTGTCCTTGCCATCGTCGAGCCTGTTGGCGCTGATCAAGTCATTGCCTTAGTCGTTGATCAAGCAGTGCTCAAAGCGACTGGATATTAACTAAGCCGTCTCCCTGCTACTGCGCCCTGATTCCAATGCTTTTCCGACACATCATGGTATGGGTGCGCACAACAAGCACTGAACATAGAGATGCGCGGGATCGCGCAAACTCGACACGCTCTTAACGACGGGCGTAAAACTATTGGCTAGCGCCTGGAACCAAGCGCCCTTTGGCAAGACTGACTGAGTCAAAGAGCGACTCAGCTCTTCGATAAACAGACTTTCAAAGGAAGGCGGCACGCTAGTTCGCCGGGTCCGCCATTGCTCAACGCCGGCGAGCGAGGCGGCCGCGGCGACAGCCTGTTCCAGCCCACCAAGGCCATCCACCAGCCCATTCGCAGAAGCCTCTTGGCCTGTCCACACCAGGCCGTCAGCGACTTGCTCCACCGCATCACGTGACATGCCTCGCCCATTAGCAACCAGTTGAACAAAGTCTTCATACGCGCCGATCGAGAGCGCCTGCACGATACTCGCCATCTCTGGACTCAAACCTCGCTCAAAACTGGCCGCGCCGGCCAACGCGGTGGTGCCTAAGCCATCAACCGTGACGCCGATATAATCGAGCACCCCTTCAATCGTAGGGAAAGCTGAAAACGCGCCAATGCTGCCGGTTATGGTGGTGGGCAGCGCCCAAATTTCATCCGCCTCGGCGGCTATCCAGTAGCCGCCCGATGCCGCGACTGACCCCATTGATACGACCAAGGGGATACCCCGCTCTCGCACTTCAAACAGCTTGCGTCGAATCTGGTCGGACGCAAACACGCTACCACCTGGAGAGTTGACGCGGAGAACGATAGCGACCAGAGCCTCAGCCTCAAGCGCAGATTCAATGTAGTCAGTGATTGTATCGCTGCCCGCCATGCCCTCTTCGCTCTCTCCGGGCACGAGCGTGCCTTCGACGGGCACAATGGCAATCAGCGGCAACCCTTGCTCACTCTCGCTACGACTCATCGCAAAATCTTCTTGGTATTGCTCAAGGCTCACCATTGGCGCAAGCCCGTCCTCATCTTCGGCGCCCACCCATTTAATTAACGCCGCATCCATCTCAGCGTGGTCTGCCAGTACATCAACCCAACCGGCGGCCAGCAGGGTCTCCGCCAGATCATTTCCTGCCGCGTCTAATTGCTCCGGAAATGTCGCGATAAACGCATCCATCGACCCTGGTGCCATGCCGCGCCCCGATTCCGCCAGCGCGGCATAAGCGGACCATAACCCCGTCAGCCAGCGGGTAATCACCTCCCGTTCGCCGTCTGACATGTCGTCACGTAAATACGGCTCAACAGCGGATTTATTGTCTCCTGCTCGAAAGACATGCATGGTGACCCGCACTCGTTCTAAAAACGTGCGCAGATAAGCTCGATAAACGGAGAAGCCCTCCAAAAATAGCCCACCCTCAGGATGCAGAAACACCTGGTCCGCCTGTGCGGCCAGTAAGTAATTGGCCTGAGAATAAAAATCTGCCTTTGCGATAACTGGCTTGCCGGTACTTTTGAACTCTGCGATCGCCGCACTGACCTCTAATGTTTGACTGGTCGTCGGACCCGCTACGTTCTCTAGGTCGAGCACCACAGCACTGATACGGTCATCCTCTGCTGCCCGTCTAATCGCGCTAATGACGTCTTGGAGCACGGTCGGCTGCTGGTAGTCTTGGCTCAGGAAGGCAGCCAGCGGGTCTAAGGCCGGAGCGTCTTCCACCAATGCGCCCGCTGGTGCAATCAGCAGCGCCGCCTTGTCAGGAAGGGACTCCGGACCAGCATCGCCCCGACTCAGGCTGAACGCCGCTATAAAAACACCGAAAAAAATCAGTGGCACCAATACTGAAATGACGCGACTCACGCCACTTAACAAGCGCCAGATGGCTTTAAAAAATCGCAGTATCAAAACAACGTCTCCCTATTCATCGGATCGTAATATGGCGAAGCTTCGCCACGCGCTCAATAGTCATTATCCAGCTGCCAGACGAGTCTCTCGGCCGCGGTATCGGATATATAGCATGCAACTGATAAACAACGTCACAACCAGCGTGAGCCCCGCAACAGAGAGTCCATCAGCTTGATATGCAAAAACGGCCTCAACAGCGGAAATAAAGTAAAACAATAAAATCAGATCAAACCAAATAAACAGCTTGAGAGAATCGCGTGTCGCCGCCCAGAGAAAACAAAGTAGCGGTAAGCACCTCAGCCCCGTCAGTGCCCAAGTGCCAGCGAATCGTTCTACGTCAGCCGCTTGCTGTACCAGCAACCCAAACCAACTTAGCCACATGAGCCACCATAACGCCTGACTCAGCTGACCTCTTTTTTGCTTCTGCTTCATTCAACCTCGCTCTTGCTATTGACCGCGCAACGCCCATTCCGCGACGCGTTTACCTAAGGCACGACAAATCGCCGATTCTCTGTCATCTAGCGCCCGATCTCCTCCCTCAGTGGACCAATGACTGGCCCCGTAAGGGGTTCCGCCCGCCGTCGTTTGGCGTAACTCTGGTACCGAGTAGGGGACGCCCACTACCACCATTCCGTGGTGTATCAGTGGCAGCATCATGCTCAGCAGTGTGGATTCTTGACCGCCATGTAAAGAACTGGTCGAAGTAAATAAACCTGCTGGTTTATCGATCAAACTCCCCTGCATCCAGAGCGCGCTGGTGTCATCGAAAAACTGCTTCATCGGCGCCGCCATATTGCCAAATCGAGTCGGGCTGCCCACAACCAAACCCGCGCATCCTTTCAGGTCCTCTTGGGTTGCCACAATCGGCGTGTCGGCTGACTCTGAGGTCGGAGATGCCAATGATGGCACTGTTCTCACCCGCGCCTGAATCCCCTGAACACACTCAACGCCCCTCGCGATGTGCCGCGCCATCGCCGCGGTCGCGCCGCCGCGACTGTAATACACCACTAATATATAAGGTTCTGTCAACACAACTACAATCCATCATGGGTGACTCGACGAGTCGTCAGACACCACGTTACAGTAACGCGACACAGTTAAGGTCTTTGGACAATGGTAACGCATCCGCGACTTCACAATCTGGCATCCCGAATACGCTACCTCATCAAACGCTGCGTAGACGACCGCCTGAGCGCCAGCGCCGCCGCGCTGACCTACGTCAGTTTATTCGCTTTGGTGCCATTATTAACCGTGACGCTCTCTATTGCCTCGGCATTGCCCGCAGCGGGAAATATCGAGGCCAAGGTAGACGATTTCCTGCTGCAATTTCTGTTACCCGAAAGCTCAACCCAAGTCGTGGCATATTTGAGCACGTTTATCGCGCAAGCCAGATCGCTGACCCTATTTGGCGTCGCCATTCTCCTGATTACCGCTATCTTGATGCTGCGCAACGTCGAGCAAGCGCTCAACGACATTTGGCGCAACCAAGCCAATCGCAAACCGCTACATAGCTTTTTACTGTACTGGGCTGTATTGAGTTTAGGACCAGCCGCCATCGGATTGGGCTTAGGATTACGTGCTTTTCTGTTTGCCACCACCAATGAGTGGGGCGGACTGCAACACTCCGGCATCGGCGCCATATTGGTGGGCCTGCTGCCCTTCGTGATCAGCACGATCGGACTGACCGCTTTGTATGCGGCAGTACCCAATTGTCAGGTCCCCCTCAGGCACGCGTTTATCGGGGGTCTCTTCGCGGCGACCACCTTCACTATTGCTCGCATGGCGTTCACGGCAGTCATGGCTCAGTCCAGCTTCAGTCTCGTTTACGGTGCCTTTGCTACGGCGCCACTCTTTCTGCTTTGGATTTACATCACGTGGATCATCGTGCTCCTCGGTGCGGTCATCACCCATGGCATGTCTGCTTACCAAACTACCGAACAGGCGCAAACACCCACTTTGATGAAGGCGCTCAGTATTCTTTACCTCTTCTGGCGAGCACAGCAGGAAGGTCGAGGCATGCCTGAGCTTGAAATCATTGGCCCCAATGATCTTTTGCCCGGCCGGATAGACGCTGATAGCTGGCGGCACATTCGAGATTCACTGATCGCAGCGCGACTGCTCAAAAGACTCGATAGAGGACATTATCTGCTGAGCAAAGATCTTCATACCGTGACGCTTGCAGGCCTTGCCGACCTCATTCGTGCAGAGCCCGGATACCGACTCACCGGATCATCCCTGCCCTGGCAACAAACCGCTGCGACACTGCTCAATGACAACAAGGATCATGAAAGCCAATGTCTCAATGTCTCCCTCGCTGACTTGTTCGTGACGCCAAAGGTTTGAATTGAACATGACACGGCGCCTCATAATAATTGCTCTCGGAGGCGTGTTAACGCTCTCACTCATAAGCTGTGAGGATCAACACGCTGCGCTACCAGCGGAAGGCCACTGGCGAATAGTGAACTATTGGGCTGTCTGGTGTAGCCCTTGTCGAGAAGAAATCCCAGAGCTCAACCGATTGCACGAAGGAACAGACTTAGTGGTTTATGCGGTCAATTATGATGGAAAGCAAGGTGAGGAATTGGCCTCGCAAGCAGCGACCCTGAACATCGAATTTACGATTCTCGCGCAGGATCCCGGTCCAGCGTTGGGGGTTGAGCGGCCTCGTGTGTTGCCCACGACACTGTTGGTTAACCCCGCCGGTAAAGTCACCGATACACTGGTTGGACCCCAGACCCAAGAAACGCTCTTAGCTATCTGGCGGACTCGCGCAGGCCATTAACTTTCTGCCGATCGTGCGCTGGTCTGTCCTTGGCAGTGGGACGGGAGCTGGAACTTGGACTTGGACTTGGACTTGGACTTGGA
>CAJWWJ010000087.1 GCA_913048575.1 uncultured Halieaceae bacterium | reverse complement strand
ACTACGTTGATGTGGAAGCCGAGCGACGTGCAGAACAAGCCGAGCGACGCGCAGAGGAGGCAGAGCGACGCGCAGAAGAAGCCGAGCGACTCGCAGAGGAAGCCAAGCAGAGCAGTGCTGTGGTAACGCCTGTTACGCCGGTGGAAACAGCGCCCGCGGCCTCGACTTACTCCGGTATTCGACCTTACTCTGGCCAGACAACTGTGGCGCAGGTGCCTGCAGACGTGACTGTGTCCCCCATCACTGGCGATGATTCGGGCAGTATGGTGCTGCGTGTGCAGCAGCTTGAGACCGACGTCAGGCGGTTGAATGGGCAATTGGAAGAGGCCTTAGAGGCCCTGCGGCAACTAGAGGCGCAAACGCTAGAACGCTACGTCGACATCGATCGCCGTCTTGCTGCGGGAAATGGCGTCGGGGGCAGTACAGGCAGCACCGGCGAGGGGGGATCACCCAGCGGTGCTCTCTCGGAGGCCAATGATTCGCAAAAAACCGTTCAGTCCCCTAACAAGTCGCCTGCTGTCGACGCGGAAGCCGGTGAAGAGGCCGCTTATCGCGCTGCTTACGAACTGGTTCGGCTGAAAGAGTTTGATGATGCGGTGACGGCATTTGAGGGCTTCTTAGCCGAGTTTCCTTTTGGACGTTATGCCCCCAACGCACATTACTGGATGGGTGAACTCTATTTGGTAATAACGCCGCCAGATCCAGAGCTGGCTCGTCAGAACTTTAAATTGTTATTGGATCAATACCCTGCAGATGCCAAAGTGCCTGATGCGCTGTACAAATTAGGACGGGTGCAGTTCATCAAAGGCAACAGGCAACGCTCGCGTGAATATTTAGACGAGGTGATTCGAGAGTACCCCTCACATGCCGCGGCGCAGCTGGCTCGACAGTTTTTATTGGAGAACTTTTGAGGGGTCGCCACCCGAAACCGTTATGCAACTGCGTATCACAGAGATTTTTCACTCCCTACAAGGTGAAGCGCGATCGGTAGGACTGCCGACGGTTTTTGTTCGCTTAACCGGGTGTCCGCTGCGCTGCCAATATTGTGACACCGCCTATGCTTTTTCAGGTGGTGAACTGATGACGGTGAATGCCATCCTCAGCGAAATTGAGACGTTCGCGTGTCGTCGTATTTGTGTCACTGGTGGCGAGCCCCTTGCGCAGCCCGGGTGTCTCTCGTTGTTGGATCAACTTTGCCATCTTGGATTTGATGTCTCGCTGGAAACTAGCGGTGCCCTGAGTATCGCCGAGGTGAACCAAGCGGTGAGTCGAGTCGTCGACATCAAGACGCCTGATTCAGGGGAAGTGCATCGTAACGATTGGTCCAACGTGGATCATTTGACGCCCAATGATCAAATCAAGTTCGTACTGTGCAGCCGCCAAGACTACGACTGGGCGAGAATGCGGATTGATGAAAAGCGGCTGACTGAACGGGTTTCTGATGTGTTGTTTTCCCCCAGCTTTGAGCAGCTTGACGCCGCGGTACTTGCAGACTGGATGCTGATGGACAGAGTGCCTGCTCGGCTACAAATACAGCTTCACAAACTGCTATGGCAGGATGCTCCCGGACACTAAATGGGGAGCAAACAATGAGACGCAGAGGGCTAGAGCCGTGAGTAAAGCGATCGTACTGACATCTGGCGGGCTAGACTCTGCCACTGTCTTGGCCGTGGCGCATGCTGCGGGTAAGGACTGCTTTAGCTTAAGTATCGACTACGGTCAGCGCCATCGGTCTGAGTTGGCCGCGGCTGAGCGCGTCGCAGCGCAATATACTGATGTCGAGCACCGCGTCGTGACATTGGACCTCTCTTTTTTAAGTGGTTCCGCGCTCACGGATGCGTCGGTGGCGGTGCCAACAACACCCTCAACCGGCATCCCTGTGACGTATGTGCCTGCAAGAAATACGATTTTTCTCTCGCTGGCATTAGGCTGGGCCGAAGTACTTGGCGCTGATGAACTTTATATCGGCGCAAACGCAGTGGATTATTCTGGTTATCCCGATTGCCGACCTGAATTTATTGAGGCGTTTAGTGCGATGTCGTCGCTAGCCACCAAGGCCGGTGTAGAGGGTTATCCCATACGAGTGGAAGCGCCGATCATCGCTATGAGCAAAGCAGACATTATTCAGCTAGGTATGCGACTCGGTGTCGATTACGCGCTAACCGTGTCTTGTTACCAAGCGGACTCGCTCGGTCGCGCCTGCGGTGTCTGTGATAGCTGTCGACTAAGACGGGACGGTTTTGCCGCTGCGGGGGTGCCAGACCCCACGCACTACAGTGATTCACCCACCGCTTAAAGGATTTGGCTTCTCTCATGATCTTGAGACGAAAGCGCAATACGAGTCGGGTCGTCAGCGTGTCTTTTCGTTGCTTTGACGGCTCGTCTTGTTGACTGATCTGGGCGCGTTATCACCGGATCAAGGGGTGTTGAGGTGGAACAGAGGGGGGTAAGTGGGTTACGTGCCCAATTACCGGGGTTTTGATCGGTAAAGGACTTGAATTTTTATCCGGGGGCGTTAGCATACGCGCCTTGCCTGTTTTGGGCCGTTAGCTCAGTTGGTAGAGCAGTTGGCTTTTAACCAATTGGTCGCTGGTTCGAATCCAGCACGGCCCACCATTACAGAGAAACCACCCATCGGGTGGTTTTTTTTTGTCAGGCTGCCGCCATTAGGTGGCGTAGTCTGACGCCTCTTGATCGAGAATTGCTCTGAGCTCGGCAAAGTGCCGTTCTGCCTGTTCCGGGTAATCCTCTATCGCTTGGGCCGTTACAGTTGCGACGTCGTCACTCATGACGCGCAACTGTTGCCCCGTCCACAGCGCCTTGATGTAGGTCTCAGCTGCCCGTTCAAAATAAAAGAGCCTATTAAAGGCCTCTGCAACGGTCTGTCCGATCACTAAAATACCGTGTTGTGACATGATGAGCACCCATTTGGAGGGGTCTGCCAAGTGTTGGCAGCAGCGCTCAGCCTCACGATCAAGCGCGAGCCCGCCATATTCAGGGTCGATCGCATAGCGATTAAAAAACATCGCGCAATTTTGATCTATCGGTGGCAAGCGAGGATCTTCCAGCGTCGACAACACGGTGGAATAGATGGGGTGCACGTGCAACGCGACGCGGGCCTGCGGACAGTGACGATGAATGGCGCTGTGTAAACCCCAAGCGGTAGGATCGGGCGCGCTCGCTCTGTCTAGGGTGTCGGGGTCAGTGGCGTCTAGCAATAACAGATCCGATGCCTTGATGCGTGAAAAATGTGCCTGATTTGGGTTGATCAAGAACTCCGTCTTGCTGTCGCCCACGGCGACGGAAAAGTGGTTGGCAACCGCCTCATGTAGATTGAGTCGAGCTGCCCAGCGAAACGCCAAAGCCAGATCGACGCGTTGCTGCCAGTGGTCCGCTTGCTCGGGAGGACGGTCCGATTGGAGTGCTGTCATCCTTTGTGAGGGCCGATAAGTTGGTCGCGGTTGGCCATAAGTTCATGTCCTGATAGGTGTACATGGAGCAGTGGTGCAGAGTGAGTGGGGAGCCTAAGAGGGCTAACGATGTAGCGCTTCTTTTGGCATCTTTGTTGTGCTTTGGACAGGGTACAATACTATTTGAGCAAACGACTAGACGGAGCGCGAGGATGAAAATCGACCGATATCAGCCCTATGATCACGTGGACAACATTGTCGACGCGTTGGTCAAAGATGGCGTTGTCGTCGTTGAAAATCTGCTAGAGGCGGCGGCCTTAGCCGGTTTGAATGCCGATTTACGTGTTGAATTTGACCGGGAGGGGCACCTTTACCAAAACAGTTTTAATGGTCATAAGACGCTCCGTGTAGGCGGGCTAGCAAAATATTCAGAACATTTTGCGACATTACTGATGCACCCCATCGTGTTGGCGGTGGCCGATGCCGTGCTAAAGCCGCACTGCGAGGTCTATCAGGTGGGCAGCACCACCGCGATTGAGATTCTTCCCGGGGAGGCGGCGCAAGTACTGCACGCCGACGACACTTGTTATCCCAGTCATTTATTGCCCTTTGAGGCGCAGATCTCAGCGCTCTGGGCGTTAGATGATTTTACCGAGCAAAATGGGGCGACACGGGTCGTACCGAAGCAGTGTGATATTACTGACCCTGAGCAAGTCGGTGACCAGCACATTGTTCAAGCCGTGATGCCCAAGGGGTCAGTCGTCTTGTACCTTGGCTCAACCTTGCATGGGGGAGGGGAGAATCTCAGCGATGGTGCCAGGAAGGCGGTGGTGAATACCTATTGTCTTGGCTGGCTTCGGCAAGAAGAAAACCAATACCTGACCCTGACCCGAGAGGAAGTAGCAGCGCAACCCGAGGCGGTCCGCCGCATGCTGGGCTTTCAAGCTCATGGTCCTTATTTGGGTGTGTGGCCGGAAGACCCAGATGGGTTGTGGTTCGAGAGCTGAGGGACTGGTTCGTTGCCGCCTAGTGATTACCGGCTTCGTGGCTGGGGGTAGGAGGCCCGCCGTATCGATGTCGCAGTAATGGGTACAGCAAGGGGCCCGACAAGAGCGCCAGTAGCCCAGCAAGCCCATACCAGCCAATGTCTTGACCGAATAGGGTGATCCCCTGTGAGCCAAATAAGGACACACTCCGGTCGAATAAGGTTATGTATAACATGAAGACGACGAGACACAGTGGCGGGATTATCAGTGCGGCCAGGCCTCGCGTTCCCAAGGGAATTTTGAACGGACGGTGCAGATCGGGATCGGATCTCCGCAGGTGAACTGCCGCGATAAAAATCACTGCGTAAGAACACACCATCAGCATGACATCGATGATCACGAGACTTTGGAAAGGTCCCGCGATCAGCACTGCATTAACACTCGCCACTAGCGCGATGGCCGCGATTGGGGTGCCAAAGCGTTTGCTGACGCGCGATATGATCGGTGGAAATAACCCATCATCGGCAAGTGCTTGGAGCGGGCGAGCGCCTGAGGCCATGTAATCGAGGTAAAGCGCCAGATTACCCAGCACCGCAGAGGCCAACAGTGCATGGCCCAGTGCAGTGCCGCCCAGCGTGCGACCAATATCAACGAAAGACACTTTGCCTTCACCACTGTCGACACTGAACAGCTCCCAGTGACCAAATGCCGCGATGCTTGCCACCGTGGGGAGGAGGTACATAAAGGCGACAAAGGGCAGTACCAACATCAATGCTTTTGGGATGATGCGCTGCGGCTGTTCTATCTCTCCTGCGAGCGTAGACATCGACTCGTAACCTGAATACATCCAAAGCCCAATGCTGAGTCCTAGAACGAGCGCGCCCTCGTTGCCCAGCAGATCAGCGTTGGGCGGTGTGATGGGGGTTAGGGGGTTGAATTGCCAATTCATGAGCCCCAGCACACCCAGTACGATGAAGGGCGCAATAATAAAGAGAGAAAATAAGCTAGAGCTCAGTGCCACTATCTTGACCCCCAAGATGTTAACGAGGGTAAAAAGCAAAATGATTGCCCAACAGATTAAATAGTAGGTGGTATCGCCGAAACCCAGTTGGTTCTGCAAGTAGGTGGTGCTCAGTACCACGTAGACTGAGGTGTCGACCAACAGCGCCAAAGACCACCACCAGGCAGTTTGAAACCCCCAAAAGTCACCTAAGGCTCGCCGAGTCCAAATGTAGAAGCCGCCACTTGCCGGTAATGCGGATCCCAGTTCGCTCGCCACCAGCGCCATGGGTAATGCCCATGCCAAAGGCAATGCCAAGAGTAAGAGTATGGTCAGGCCGGGCCCTGATGAGGACACCATGGCTTCAAGACCGAATGAGCCACCCGACACAAAGATGTAAATCATGAAGAAAGCGCTGAAAAGCGGGATGCGTGCGCGCTTCACGGCGGGTGGGGGACTGTAATTGACCGGCGTTTGTGGCAACAGTGGTCCTCAGTAGCGTGATGAGCGGCGGTGGCTGTCAGCGTTTGGCGCTCGCTCAACACCCGCAAGTGGGCAATCTACTTTCCCACCGGTTCATAGTAACAGGCAATCAGCGGAAGTCTTGAAGGTCAGCCTTGAGTGCCTGTAGGGACTTGAGTGACGGCGTAGATCAGCTACTCGAGGCTGGCTTCTAAGGTGTGCAAATACCAGTGAATGAACTGCGTCAATGTGAACTCGAATTCGGGATGATAAGGGCCTGGCTCAAAAAACCGAGAGTTCACGCCGGCCGCGTTTCGGGTGATGATGTACTCGTCTTCCAGCGTGGTGTGATGCCATAACCAGGTGAGACGATCAAGATCGTAATCAGTCCCTTCGACTGCATCGCCACGAACCAGCCAGACCAACTCCATATCGGTTTCGGTGAGCGACCGAGGCAAAAATCGATAGAGCACGCAGTGGTCGGGATAATTCAGCATAAAACTAAGGGGGCCCATCTGAAAGTCCCCAACCCCCCCATCGTAATCCTGAATGTCGCCCATAAGTGGTGCGGCAGGGCGACCGTCTTGCGTGCCGGTCACATAGCCATCAAAGAGTCCATACCGCATAGCATGCGCACAGGCGCCAAAACTCGGTGCGTCAAGGTAAATGGTGGTGTGCTCATTTGAAATACCGCGTACCCCAGTCATTTCATCAGCGCGCTCGAGCATTTTTGCCACTACCGGCGCCGACTTTTCTTCCAGATCTTTCAAGGTGTGCGCACGCGCATACGACCGATGCGAAGTCGCGCAGTGATAACACTCTAAGTAGTTCTCGATGGCGAGCTTCCAGTTGGCATCGACGCGATAGGTTTTGCGATGTGCCACTTTGGCATGATCGAGATCATAGGCGCCGAGTTGCGCTTTGATTTGGTCCAGTGATGCCCTTAAATCACCGGCATCCGGATCGCAGTTGATAAAGACAAGACCCATGTAGGTCACACAGTTCACGGGCTTTAAACCATGCTGTGCACTATCGAAGTCAGGCATGACATGGGTTTCACGGGCGACTTTGAGGGAGCCATCGATATGATAGACCCAGCCGTGATAGGGGCAAACGTAGGTTTTCCTATTCCCTTGAGGGTCTTCGCAGACGCGTGCACCGCGATGTCGACAGACGTTGTGCATGGCCTGAATGGTGCCGTCTTCAGTGTGCACAACGATGATCGAGTCCTCACCAATCTCGAGTAGCTGGTAGTCTCCGACATTGGGAATCTCGCTGGCGTGCAGTGCATAAATCCAGCTTTTGAAGATGAGATGCTCCAGTTCTTGTTCGTGCACTAGGTGCGAACGATAGAAATAGGGATCAATCGCATGGTGCGGCCGCGCTTTCTCAGCCTGCAGCCTTGCGCGCATGCGCTCAAAGGAATCGTCAACTGAAGTCGCAATGGTTTGCATGGCGTCTCTCGATTAGTTCGTTGGACAATTAATACGGTGGTGCGGGCGTCTGCCAGCGTTTGGCCGATTTAAAAATCGGTCCTTCAATGACTTTGCAGGGGGCTAACAGTCGAGTCCAGTGGAGTTCCCGCTGGTAATAGATTTCAGCGGTCAGCTCATCGCCAACGGCACCATGGGGCATTTCGATTTGCGCGTAGGCCAAATTGGCTTTTGCCGTTGGGCACCAAGCCGCCGACGTGACCGTACCGACTTGCTTATCGCCCTTTAGGATAAAAGAGTGTTCAGCGGGTTTGTTACCGTGGACGTCGAGCAGTGCAAACCGGAATCGAGACCCGTTGGCCTGTTCCTTTAATAATGCCGCACGACCGTTGAAAAGGGGTTTTGAAAAATCGACCAGCCAGGCTAAACCCAGCTCAAATGGACTGCGGGTGCGCCCAACGCGGACCACGTCTTCCGACGGCATGAAGTCAGTATTCGCTTGTAAAAAGCCCGCCTCGATCCGTGCTAATTCCAGCGCTGAGCCGCCAATGGGCTTGATGAGATAGTCGTGACCTAATTCAAACAGCTGATCCCACAGTGCCTCGGCAGATTCAGGCGGCACCCAGACCTCATAACCGAGGTCACCGGTGAAGCCGGTGCGGCTCACCATGAGTGGTTTGCCCTCAAAGGTATAATGCGTCATACCAAAGGGTTTCAGTTGATTGAGGTCGGTGCAGCCGAGCAAAGTGAGAATGGTACAGGACGTCGGGCCCTGAACTGCCAACCCGACCACAGTATCGGACTCATTCTCGATCGTGACATCGAACCCTAGGGTGTTCCAGGCGAGCCAGTCGTCCGCTCTCTGGTATGAACAAATTCGATAATCGCTCTCGCCCAGCCGGAAGATGGTGCCATCATCCATCACTTGGCCATCGTCGTCGCACCAGATCGCATAGCCAACGCGATTGATACCCAGTTTTGCGATGTCTCGCGTTACCAGTCGGTTTAAATAGCGTTGTGCATCGGGCCCGGTCACGCGGTATTTATTCATCGGTGACAGATCAAATACGCCGGTCGTGCTGCGCAGCGCAAAATACTCTAGTTCGACATCGAAATAGGCATTTGGGGTGGTATACCCCATCCAGTTGCCCCAGTCGTTGAGGTC
>CAJWWJ010000086.1 GCA_913048575.1 uncultured Halieaceae bacterium | reverse complement strand
CGATTGCGGCTGCAGCGACGCGAGCAGTACACGATTTTTTCCCATTGATGCTTCCATCGGGCGCGCCACGTGAAGGGGCGCTGGCAGACGGGGCAGAGTTTCGTTGGTAAGTCAGACTTTTTGCGGTGCGCCATTAGCGTGGCTCGGTAATCGGCCAATCGGCACCGTCGAGCACATGCTCAGGCTGGGGTGGTCGAAATCCTCCCCACTTTTGGGTAAACACGCCGTTGGGGTCATGTTGTGCGGTTTGTTTCTCAAGATTGAAATGCCGCCCACCGCGGGGATCACTGCCCACGCCTGCTAAATACTGCCAATTGCCGTAATTACTCCCCACATCGTAATCAATCAGCTGTTGCTCGAAAAATGCCGCCCCATAGCGCCAGTCGAGCCCTAGCTCATTGACTAAGCAGGACGCGGCGATTTGTCGACCGCGATTGCTCATCCAGCCGGTCGCCGTGAGTTGGCGCATCAGCGCATTGACCAAAGGAAAATCAGTATCCCCCGCACACCAGCGCGCAAAGCTTCTTGGCTCGAAGGTAGTCAGTAATCGACGATCATGCCGCCCGCCTTGCCGAAATAGATGGCGACCATCGATCACGGCTCGCCAGTGAAAGAATTCGCGCCACAATAACTCGAAATACAACCAGTAAGTCGACTCATTGCTCACATGCTCTCGTTCGTAGCGAAAAATAGCCTCCGCGACTTCGCGGACCGATAAGTTACCGTTGGCCAACCACGGCGAGAGGGTGCTCGACCCTGAGAGTCCGTCTAGGTCATTTCGCGTCTGTTTGTACTCTGCAATCCCGTGCTGTTGAAATAAAAATTGCTCGAGCCGCCTTAATCCAGCGGCCCTGCCGCCAGGTAGGGGGAGCCCAGGGTGTGGCGCAGCGGCTGCCTTGGGTATCGCATCAAATTGCGCCGCGGGCGGTGGCGGAAGCGCCTCGGGTGCTGGGAGTGTTGGTGTGATGGCCAAGATCTCTACCTTGCGACGAAATGGCGAGAAAGTATCTGGGTACTCATTCAGTGAAAAGGGGAATTGCGCCGGTTGAAACAGGTGGTTCCCCGGTAACGTCGTGACGGGAATCTTTAATTTACTGCGGAGGTGGTTGAGTGCTTGCGATTCGTGCCAACCGGGAGTGGACTCTGTTACCAGATGATCAATCTCAAAGCGCTCAATGACCGCGGGCAGCACCAGTTCAGGCGACCCCTCAAGCACCATTAAATCCTGACCCAGGGATTGCAGCTGTTCCCGCAGCTCCTGCAGTGACTCCCTTAGAAAGCGGTCTCGCTGCGCGCCAAGGCCGACTAAATTGCACCAAGGGCGGGGTTTTGGGAGCAAATAAACGCAGAGAAGCGAATCAGCAGAGAGTGTGCTGCTCAAGGTTGGATTGTCGTCCAGACGAAGATCGGTCTGGAACCAATGTAGGTAACGCATAGCAACTCGGACAGGGGTAATGTAACTGGTGTACGCTGATGCCGCGTCGACGGATTGACGGTGGCGCAACACAGCCATCACGCCGCAACGCAAACGTTGTGATCGCTTTCGTTGAGTGCCACTCGGGTTACATCATGATCGAACCACCCCTCAGTATTGAGTCCTTACAGGCCCGCGCAGCCAGCGAGTTGAATCAATGGACGGGATCGGCAGCGCGTTGGTCGGCTGCGGCACCGGGTCGTGTAAATGTCATTGGCGAACATACTGACTACAACGGCGGCTGGGTGTTGCCTATGGCCATTGACCGTTACACCGTATTGGTCGCTGCACCAGGGTTGCAAGCGGATCGCATCCGGGTTCGAAGCCTGTCATTGGGCGAGCAAAGTGCCGTGTCGCTGTCGCGCCTGTCAGATCTGAGTGATGACAAGTGGATGCGATACCTTCAGGGTGTTTTGGCAGAGTACGCTCACCGTGCTGTCGTGTGCCCGCCATTGGACATTGTGGTCGCCTCAAGCGTTCCGGTCGGCGGCGGACTATCGAGCAGCGCCGCGTTGGAGTTAGCGATGGCTCACTTGATCGAAGCGGTGACCGAGACCACGTGGTCGCCGTCGGAACGCATCCGTGCGGCAGTCTCTGCGGAACGTGACGGCGCAGGAGTGCCCTGCGGTATCATGGACCAGACGATCGTGGAGCAGGGAGAGCAAGGGTGTGTGTTGCTGCTGGACTGTGCTCAAGGCCTCATCTCATCCACCATTCCTTGCGATGACCCGCAGATCGCTTGGCTGGTCATCCACTCTGGCGTCTCGCATGATTTGGCCGACGGCGCTTACGCGCAGCGTCGCGCTGAATGTGAAATGATCTGCGAAGCCTTGCAGGTGGGCAGTTTGCGTGACGTGACACCAGAGATGATCACCACCTTAACGCCTGATTTGCCGGCACTATCACCGATACAGTCACCGATACAGTCACCGATACAATCTCGTTTAAAAGTGCCGTTTGACGAGGTGCTGCTTCGACGCGCGCGGCACGTCGTGACAGAGAATCAGCGCGTGCTGGCCGCGACGGAAGCGCTGAAAACCGCCAACTGGTCGACATTAGGGGAACTATTGTTCGAGAGCCATCACTCTCTGCGAGACGACTACCAAGTGTCTTGTGAGGAGTTGGATGTATTGGTTGAGCTCGCGCAGGCACAGGACGATGTCTTCGGGGCGAGAATGACCGGCGGTGGCTTTGGCGGGTGTATCGTGGCGTTGGTCGATAGGGAGGCACTGTCGTCTGTGGCAACATCAATCAGTCAGGGTTATGTCCAACGGGTCGGTCTGTCGCCCCAGTGTTATCGGGTAAAACCTGCATCAGGTGCTGATGTCTGTGCGGTGTTTGCGTGACCGTGCCAACAGCAGGCTCACCGCACCGGCGCAAAAATGCATTGACCGGCGAGTGGGTCACCGTGTCGCCTCAACGGACAAAACGTCCTTGGCAGGGGGATGAGGCCGACGTAACCGAGGCGGCAGGCGTAAGCTATGATCCTGACTGCTATCTTTGCCCGGGCAACACCCGAGCCAACGGTCTCGTCAACCCCGATTACGCAGGACCCTGGGCATTCGATAACGATTTTCCAGCCTTGTTTAATGAGATTGGCTCTAATCAGATAGGCCCTAATGAGATTGGACCCGAAAAGGCGAGTCTCGACAAGACTCGGTCTGCTGACGCCATCCCGGATGAGGTCGTTGAACGGCAAAGGGCCGCCGCTCCGGAGGGCAGTCTGTTCTGTAGCGAACCGGTGTCAGGCCGATGCAGAGTCTTGTGTTACAGCCCAGATCACAGCAAAACCCTGACAAAAATGACGGAAAGCGAGCTGTCGGCGGTGGTTCAGCTATGGTCAGACGAAGTGCGGCTGCTGCGTCAACAGTATCGGTGGGTGCAGGTGTTTGAGAACAAGGGTGCCATGATGGGATGCTCCAATCCGCATCCTCATGGACAAATTTGGGCGGTGGATAGCCTGCCGACAGAGGCGGTCAAGGAATCGATGACGCAGGCGGCTTGGTTCAAGGCGCAAGGCCGTCTGCTACTGGACCAGTATCGGGCCGAAGAGGAGCACAGCGGGGAGCGGATGGTGTTGGCGAATGAGCACTGGAGTGCGGTAGTGCCTTACTGGGCCACCTGGCCTTTTGAGACGCTGCTGTTACCGCGGCGTCATATTGATCATCTCGATGGGCTTACGGAGGCAGAACAGGTCGACTTGGCGCGGATATTAAAATCATTACTTGGCGCCTATGACCGACTCTTTGCGACGGCTTGCCCCTATACCATGGGCTGGCATGGGACTCCCGGTGCGGGGTCGTCCCCCGATTGGCAATTGCATGCGCATATCTACCCACCTTTGTTGCGTTCCGCGACCATTCGTAAACATATGGTGGGATACGAAATGCTCAGTGAGGCGCAGCGTGATCTGACGCCTGAGGTTGCAGCCGAACAACTTCGCTTTGCGATATCGACGGCGAGTTGATGACGTTTAGGAGCCTAAAGTGAAAGTTCTCGTGACAGGCGGTGCCGGTTATATCGGCAGCATTACGGCAGAGGTCTTGCTGGCAGAGGGCCACGAGGTCATCGTCTTCGACAATCTCTCCCAAGGGCATCGAGCAGCAGTGCCGGATGACGCGGTTTGGGTGCAGGGAGATCTGTCTGAGCCCTCGGCGATTCGGCGGGCCATGATGGCGCATCGGCCCGAGGCGGTGATGCACTTTGCTGCCAAATCGCTGGTGGGTGATTCAATCGTGCGCCCTTTTGCCTATCTGCGAGATAACGTCGTCGAGGGGCTCAACTTGATTGAGGCCTGTGTCGACAGTGGGGTACAGCGTTTTATTTTATCGTCTACCGCCAATCTGTTCGGAGCGCCCGGCAACGCGGTGATTGATGAGAAGGCCCCGATTGCGCCGGGTAGCCCTTACGGCGAGTCGAAGTGGACCTTGGAGCGAGCGCTCGACTGGGTGTCGCAAACACATGACATGCGCTATGCAATTTTGCGTTACTTCAATGCAGCCGGTGCCAGTGCACAGCGCGGCGAGCATCACGTGCCCGAAACGCATCTCATCCCGCTGGTGCTTCAGGTCGCGGCAGGACAGCGGGATTGCATGACAGTGTTTGGCGACGACTACGACACACCCGATGGCACCTGCATTCGCGATTATATTCACGTATTGGATCTGGCTGCGGCACACCTATTGGCACTGGGTGCGATTGAGACCGATAACTGCACCTACCACCTGGGGAACGGCGGTGGGTTCAGTGTCCGGCAGGTGATTGAGACCGCGCGTACCGTGACGGGAAGGCGGATTCCTGAGGCAATAGGTCAGCGTCGCCCGGGCGATCCCCCTCGTTTGGTTGCTAATAGCGATAAAATTCGGCGCGAACTGGGATGGCAGCCGCAATTTGGTGAACTGGAACAGATCGTCAGCAGTGCTTGGCAATGGCATCAGGCCTTTCCAAAGGGTTATGAGGGGTGAGCGTCCTCGGTTTGGGGTAATAGATCGCGCCAGAGTGGCAGCAGGTGATCCGGTCGAGCCTCGCCGAGCGCACCGAGTCGGGGTAGCGTATAGGCAGCGCTTGGTGGCCCGTATCAATGCTGATGCGCGGAGATCTCTCACCTCAACTTAAAAGTGTGAGCACCCATCTGATATTTACGATAATCTGCCGATCCTCGCGAATGCGCTGTCGCTGAGACCCGTTGTCTATCGTGGTGTGCTGAGAGACGACAGCCAGGCGTCGAGAAACCAGATTCCGCTAGAGACAGAGAGAGTCCCCCCTATGTCCGCCACTGACAGTCTATTTGCATCTTTCGCACTGAAATCCTTACACACAGACAATCGCATTGTGATGGCGCCCATGACACGGGGCATGTCGCCCGATAATAAGCCCACCGATGCCTCTGTTGATTATTACCGACGCCGCGCAGCGGGTGGTGTTGGGTTGATTATTACTGAGGGCACCTGTCCCAATCACATTGCCGCAAGCGGTTACGAAAATGTGCCTTACTTTCACGGCGATGATCGTCTTGCCGGCTGGAAAAAAGTGGTCGAGGCGGTTCATGCGGAGGGCGGCAAAATAGCGCCACAGTTGTGGCATTGCGGTGGCATGCGCAAGCGCGGCACGCTGCCCGAAGGCGATGTCGATGGGTATACGCCGTCGGGCATGAATGTGCCGGGCAAAGTCGCTCGTCACATCATGACGCAGCAGGATATTGATGATGTGGTGCGCAGCTTTGCGGAGGGTGCGCGGGATGCCCAAAAATTGGGTTTTGATGCCGTCGAAATTCACGGTGCGCACGGCTACTTGCTCGATCAATTTTTTTGGGAGGGGACGAATCAGCGTACCGATCAATACGGCGGTTCAATGCAAGCCCGCGGCCGTTTTATCGTCGAAATTATTGAGGCGTGCAGGGCAGAAGTGGGCCCTGACTTCCCAATCTTGCTGCGCTGGTCGCAATGGAAGCAACAAGACTTCGCTGCGCGTCTCGCTCCCACACCTCAGTTGTTGGAAGCCTTTCTTCAGCCACTGATTGAGGCGGGTGTGGATGCCTTCCACTGCAGCCAGCGTCGCTTTTGGGAGCCGGAGTTTGACGGCAGTGACCTGAACCTAGCCGGATGGGTGAAGAAGATCACTGGGATGCCGACGATTACCGTCGGTAGCATCAGTCTCGATCAAGACTTCATTTCTCAACCTGCTGAAGGCGATGGCGCCTCCAGTGAGCCGGCATCCATAGATCGGCTGCTCGAAATGCTCGATCGAGGCGATTTCGATCTGGTGGCGGTTGGCCGCGCTCTGATTGCGAATCCGGACTGGCCACAGGTTGTGCGTTCAGGTGAGACCTCGGGTCTCAATGCTTTCAGTAAGGAGCTGTTGGCAACGCTGGATTGACGCAACCGCTCATCGCATTTAAATTTACCGTGTCATTAATTTGTCACGACGATCTTTTAAGCTGGCGGTGGTGACATTTAATCGCAGTACCATTTTTCGCCGTGTTTCTCGTTCCCAGGAGACCCATCATGAAGTATCCGTTCGCGTCCATTTTTGCTCGAAACATTTTATCGAGAGCCATCGCCAGCACCGCCATCGCGGGTGCGATGACCTTGGCTCCCAGTGTATATGCTCAAGAAACCTCCGCTATTGTGCGCGGCGCGGTCAGCACCAGTAGCGGAGAACCGCTGGCGGGGGCAACCGTTATGGTGACGAGTAACACAACCGGTGTGACCAAAACCGTGACCACAGACGCGGGTGGGTTTTATTCGGTCAGGGGCCTGCCTGCGGGCGTTTCCTATGACATCACCGTCGATGCCAATGGGTGGCAAAAAGCGTCAACGGAGTCGCTGTCATTGGCAGTAGGCCAGTCAGAAGTCATGAATTACCGCCTCAACACAGAGGAAGAAGTGATCGTTATTGGCACGCGAGTCGTCATGGATACCGCAGTCGGCCCCAGTGCCGTCTTCAATCTGGCATCGTTGCAAGATTCTCCCTCAGTGAATCGTAATATCACCGACGTGATCCAGCAGGACCCTCGTTTGTATGTCGATCAGTCTAGCGGCACCGATGCCGTGCAATGTAATGGCGCTAATCCCCGCTATAACAGCCTGACCGTTGATGGCGTTCGTCTTAACGATGGTTTTGGTCTCAATAGCAATGGATATCCGACACAGCGTATGCCGTTTCCTTATGACGCTATTTCCTCTGTCGCGGTGGAATTAGCACCGATGGATGTTGTTTATGGCGGCTTCTCGGCTTGCAATATCAATGCGGTCACAAAAACTGGCAGTAACGAGCTATTTGGCTCGATTTTCTTTGACTACGGCAGTGACTCACTCCGGGGCGATAAGCTGGAGGGCGACAGTATTGCCTCTCAGGATTATGACGAGACCCGCTGGGGCATGGAGCTCGGCGGTGCCATCATCCCCGATACCCTCTTCTTTTATGGTGCCTATGAAAAATATGACGGCGCCGATTTGAATAATCGGGGTGCGATTGGCTCGGGTGCCATCAATGAAGTGCCCGTCGCACAGGCCGATTTAGACGCGATTGCGCGCATTGCACGAGAGGTCTACGGCTATGAGCCAGGACGCACTGCTTCAGAAGCATTTGATTTCGAAGACGAAAAATATTTGCTGAAAGCCGACTGGTACATCAACGATGCGCATCGTTTATCGGTCACCTACATGTACAACGATTCGTTTAACTTTACGCCATCCGATGGCGACCTCGACGAATTCGAATTTGATAAGCACTTTTACAAGCGGGGAGCGGAGCTCACCACCTATAACGTGAACTGGTACGCCGATTGGAATGACCGCTTCTCCACTGAAATTCGCTATTCCCTCAATGACGTCGATTTTTTGCAGCAAGCGGTTGGCGGAAAGGACTTCGCTGAGTTTCGCGTTGAGCTCGATGAGGTGGATGTTTATCTCGGCCAAGACGATAGTCGTCAAGCCAACGAGATGAACTACGAAATTGAACAGTTGGTGGCACGAGGGTCTTACACGCTTAACAATCACACCATCACCGCGGGATTTGAGCGCGAGGACATGCAGATTTATAACTTGTTTTATCAGCATGTTGATACTGAAGTTCGCTTCGATGGTATCGAGAATTTTGCTGCTGGTCAGGCGGCACGGGTGTATTACGGTAATGCTATCTCGAACAACGAACAGGATGCTGCGGTGGACTGGGGTTACGCCGTCAACACGCTCTACCTGCAGGACGAATGGCAGATTAACGACCGATTGGCGGTGACCCTTGGGGTGCGATACGAGTGGTACGAATCTAGCGATAAGCCCAATGTTAACCCTGATTTTGTCGCGGACTACGGTTTTTCCAACGACGCCAATCTTGATAATTTGGATATGATACTGCCGCGCTTTGGCTTCACTTGGGATGCTAGCGATGCCATTACGGTCCGCGGCGGAATCGGCTTGTTCTCTGGCGGTAACCCGAACGTGTGGTATTCCAACGTTTTTTCAAACACCAACACCACGGCAGTGCAGACGCAAATCAGAGGCGTAGATTTGTTCGCGCAAGAGTATGTGAACTGTGAAGCCAGCGCACCACAATGTGGCCCGGGCTGGGGTGTCCCCAAACAGTT
>CAJWWJ010000085.1 GCA_913048575.1 uncultured Halieaceae bacterium | reverse complement strand
AGAATAAGGCGAGTCCGTCGACGCACCCACCATGCCTGTCGGTAACACCGAGGCCACATGAAATGCCATCGCGTAGTCGGGTTGCCCAAAGCGCTCCCACAGATTGTCTGCTCGCATCGCCGCTGCTCCCATTACCCGCTCCTCCGCAGGCTGCCCGATCAGCATCAATGTGCCGCGCCATTGATCTCGCTTTGCCGCCATTAACTCAGCCGTCCCCACGAGACTCGTGATATGCACATCGTGACCACAGGCATGCATCACGAAGACTTCGTCGCCATTGGGGTCAACCTGTTTGGCCTGCGAGGCATACGATAAGCCCGATTTTTCTTCTACCGGCAAACCGTCCATGTCAGCTCTGAACATGACCAAAGGGCCTTCGCCATTTTCCATCAGCGCCACAATGCCAGTCCCCCCTACACCGCGATGCACCGTGAAACCTAATGAGGCGAGTTCATCAGCCAGTCGCGCCGAGGTTTGATGCTCCATGGTCGACAGTTCAGGATTCTGATGAAAATACAGAAACAGATCTTTCAGCTTTGATTGATATATTGATTCCACCTCCTGCGCCAAGGAATCAGCGTTGGCCGTGGTCTGCATGCCGCACGACAGCAACAGACAGAGGAGGATAAAAACACGATGTAGCTGGGTCATGATGTGCACTCGAAAGTCGATAGTTAAATCCGATAATACCCCATTAGCGCACTGTAAAAGGGCTTTACGCGTTGCAGATTCATGGCAGTCGGGTTAGTGTCCTCTCGCGCTGCAGAGTGCACTGAATCAAATATCCGCCGGCACGGAAATGGAACAACACTGAGTGAATAGCGAAGAAATCAAAGCCCGCTTTGGCAGTTATCATGTGGACGTGCTTGAGCAAGATCAAACAAGCCGTCTCGCAAACCTATACAGCACTCATGACGGCGTGGCGGTATGTCGCACGCTGGCGATCACGCGTTTCTCTCAGCCTATTAGCCCCGCACTTCAGGACGCGGACAAGCAAATAAGAGCCGGACACAGTATCGGTAATACATTACAGCAGGCCGGTCTGTTGATGTCGCGAGAAGTCATCATCGAGGCCACGACGCCCTGTGGTCAGCAATTCTCGGCGTTATGCGCCCAGACGGTGCTGGTGGACTCGCCCGTTTACCTGCGGGTTTACCGGCTTCATGCCGGTACGGAGCCACAAAAGCTGACCCCCTACGCCATTATCGCCGAGGCACATCATCCCGAGCACACCGCGGTGCAATCCGGACTCAGGTCCCTCAACGACCTCGACGCCTCACTGTGGGAATCCGACGCCAAATGGTCAGTCGATGCGTTACAAAAAGCCCTTGCTTAAGCCACTATCCCTCAGGTTAGGGCCAGCTTCCTAGGAGCCCCCCTGCGTCCACTGTTCTGCAAGCTCGGTACGTTGTTATCGGACCGCTGCCATGCTCAGGTCAAAACCGATGCCGCGCGCCACGGCGATGGCATCGGCCCTGCCCGCCTCGTCTCTCGACAATATCCATAAATTGGCACAGCGTGTACCTGAGCGACAATACGCCAAGACCTTTTGGTTGGGGTCATCAAAGAGCGCCCCCAATCCCTCAAGGTCGGCGCCGGGAAAATTCATCACGCTCACGGGATACCGAATAAACAATACCTCGGCTTCATGGCAAGCTGCTTCCATCTCATCCATCCCTGCCTGACCCGGCGACTCGCCATCCGGTCGGTTACACACCACGGTGGTAAAACCCTGAGCAGCCAACCCGCCAATATCCTGAGGCGTGATCTGCGCTGCCACAGACAGCGATTCGGTCAATTTATACACTGACATCTGTTTACCTTTTCAAGTTGAGCACTGCGCTCATTGCGCAATACCAAAATCCTCAGCGAGCACCGCCATCATACTTTCTAAGGGCTGCTTGGGCACCTCAACCGGTGCCCCGATAATACGCTCCGCCAAGGAGAGGTAAATCTCAGACAAACTTCTCAGCATGCCCGCCGGTAATGCATGTGACTGAGCGAGCCGCTGGCGCTCTTCGAATCGGCGGTGATCTAATAATAAATCGGGGTCATTCACATGGTGTAGCAGTGCCTGACGGAACTCTTCTTTGCTGTTTTCCACGACGCTACCTGCACGATAGGCGACGCCATCCCAAATTCTCGACGAATCAGGCGTGCCGACCTCATCCATGTAAATTAGCGTATCTTGGCCCTGTTCATCACGGGCGTAGCCAAACTCAAACTTGGTGTCGACCAGCATTAAATCCAATGGGTTCAACCGATCTGCAATGAGCGCCACGCCCTCCTTCAACAGACGTTCATAATGACCCACATCGCTCTGGGATTGAAACCCAAACGCCTGCCAATGGGTGAGCAGCTGTGCTCTGGACACATTGGTATCATCGGCTTCCGGCACCCCCTCAAGGCCCTGCATAACGCCCTTTGTCGAAGGGGTTAACAAAGTCTCTCTCAGCCTTTGATCACGGTGTAACCCATCAGGCAGCGCGATACCGCAAAACAGTCGTTCCCCGCGCTCATAAGCTCGCCACATTGAGCCCGTAATAAAACGTCGCGCAATGGCCTCCACGAGCACAGGCCTAGCACGCTGCACAATCCACACGAGTGGGTGCGGCACCTCGAGAATATGGCTGCGCGCTAACCCCGCTTCCTTGAACTCACTGAACCAAAATTGTGAGATGGCATTCAGTGCGGCGCCCTTCCCAGGGACGCCCGCCAACCCCTCGTCGCCATGCCAGATACAGTCAAAGGCCGAGATACGATCACTGATCACCATGACGGCTAACTCGGCGTCAGCCGCTACCGGATACCCTCTATCGGCAATCAGACGCGCACTATCCTCCGGCGTCAGCCAGTAAACTGAGCGCACTTTTCCTGAGTGCACCGGCCCGCTGCAGCGAATGGGCAGCGAATCGTTGACTGCGAGGACCTCTGAATCCAATTTCTTTTCCTTACCGACTTGGCTTACGCCACAGTTTTGCCCAAAATACGCGCCGTTGTCACGATCTACGTGACGTGTGTTACCTCACAGGATGTTTTTAATGCGAATCTTCCCTCTCTTGCTTACCTCGCGGCTAACGTTGCTACTCGCTATTTGTTTAAGTGCCGTGAGCACAGTGGTTAGTGCGCAGCAGTATGACGCTGACAAGGATGACGCAACGAACCTTGAGGAAGTGGAAACCGTTATCGTGACCGCCCGTCGCACTGACGAGGCTGGGTTCGATCTGGCGACGTCATGGGCAATCCTCGACCAAGCCAATATTGAGCGCGTCGCCGCCCAGCATAGCAACCAACTATTCAATCGCGTCTCAGGCGCTTGGGTGAGCCGCGGCAATGGACAAGAGTCTTTGGTGTCATTGCGCTCTCCCGTGTTAACAGGCGCCGGCAGCTGTGGTGCTTTCATGACCGCAGAAGACGGCATCAGCATGCGGTCGCCCGGTTTTTGCAACGTCAACCAGCTGTTCGACGCCAATTTACTACAAGCCGGACGCGTCGAAGTCTTGAAAGGACCCGGTGCAGTGGTGTTTGGCTCAAACGCGCTGCACGGCATCATCAACGTGGTCACGCGGTCTGTCGACACCACACCCAATCAGATTCGTGTCGAAGCGGGCTCAAGAGATTACTACCGCGTGTCAGCCAGCGGGGCTGTCAGCAGCGGCATCGCCCTGTCAGCGCAAACGAGCCAATATGGCGGGTATCAAGACGCCTCGGGCTATGATCAGCAGAAGGCGACGCTGCGCATCGACCAAGAATGGGGTAGCTGGCGGGTGGATGGTGCGCTTGAAGGCAGCAAACTGGATCAAGAGACGGCGGGTTATATTCGAGGCTATGAAGCCTATGAGGACGATCAGGCTCGAAAGGAAAACCCCAACCCTGAAGCCTATCGAAACGCCTGGTCTGGCAGAGGTCATATTGGTCTCACGCGCGACTGGGGCAATTCATCCGAGCTCACTATCCGTCCTTTTTGGCGCAGTAACAGCATGACCTTCTTGCAACACTATTTACCGTGGAAAGCTACCGAGACCAATCGCCACCACAGCATGGGTGTGCAAATGTCAGCGCGTGGAACACAAAACGCATTGAGCTGGCTCGTCGGAATCGATGCAGACCATACGGAAGGTGCGCTCCTTGAAAATCAAGCTGACTTTTTCAGCCCCAATCAACCCGATGGTATTCACTATGATTACGATGTGGATGCCGACACGGTTGCAGCGTTTACGCACCTTGATTGGTCACTCTCTGAGCGATGGCAGCTCGGGGCTGGTGTCAGGCTAGAAGACACCCGATACGACTATGCCAACAATGCGTCAGACGGCGCGGTCTGCGCACCCACAGCCAGCGCCTGCCGGTTTTATCGACCTGCCGATCGGAAGGATAGTTTCAGCGATTGGACAGGCAATTTATCATTAAGTCATCACACTGACACGACAACGGTTTATGGTCAGGTGGCGCGTGGGTTCAGAGCACCGCAAACGAGCGAGCTGTATCGGCTGCAAGCAGGTCAAACCGTTGCCGACATCGATTCAGAAGAAGCCGAGAGTGTTGAGCTCGGTATCCGCGGCGCCGTCAATACGCTGTCTTATGATCTGAGCGTTTATTGGACCACCAAAGAGAACGTCATCTTTCAGGACCGCGATCGTTTTAATGTATCCGGTGCTGAAACGACCCATCGCGGTGTCGAACTGGCGGCAAGCTGGCGCCTATCTCCCACCTGGGCTGTCAGCGGCAATGCCAGTTATGCCCGACATCGTTACAACAGCGATATCCAATTGCTGGGATCCCGCGGCAGCATCGACGGCAATGATATTGATACCGCCCCAAAGCATTTTGGGTCAGTGCAGCTCACGGCAGACCTCGCCAGTTACAACATTCCCATCACGGGGGAGCTAGAGTGGGTATGGTTGGCGAAATACTGGCTAGACCCCAACAATCAGCATGAATACGAGGGACACGATTTGTTAAACCTGCGTGCTTCCTGGCAAGTCACCCAGGCCGTCGCCGTGTCGCTGGTCGCGACCAACCTGCTCGACGAGGGCTACGCGGAACGCGCAGACTATGGATTTGGAAGCTATCGGTATTTCGTGGGTGAACCGAGAAGTGCCGTACTGGGCATCACCCTCGCGTTATAGAGCGCAGCGCGAGGTGCGAAGTCGGAACGCCAAACAAGCGAGCTTAACGGTAGCGCCGCAATCCGATAGCGTCACGAACGCGTTCCATTAGGGCGCTACTCTGCGGTCGCAGACGCGCAGCGCCCGCCTGCAATATGCTCTCAAGCTGCCCCGGATCAGCCATTAAACGCTCATAGTGCTCGCGGGCGGGTAACAGCTCGTCATTCACCCGCTCGAATAGCTGTCGCTTCGCTTCTCCCCAGCCGATCCCATCGGCGAAGGCTTGCCGCATTTGCTGCCTCTCTGCTTCGTCTGCAAAAGCACACCAAATCTGAAAAACGGTCGCATCGTCGGCGTCCTTTGGCTCACCCGGCTCCAGTAAATTCGTTTTAATTTTATTGATCGATTTTTGTAACTGCTTGGGCGTACCGAACAAGGGAATGGTGTTGCCGTAGCTTTTACTCATTTTTCTCCCATCGAGACCCTGCAATATCGCAACGTGATCATCGACGACTGCTTCGGGAAGTGTAAAAATTGTGCCGTAGTGATGATTAAAACGTTGAGCAATATCGCGGGCCATCTCGACGTGCTGGATCTGGTCTCGCCCGACTGGCACGCGATGAGCATTGAAGATCAAGATATCCGCCGCCATCAAAACCGGATAGGAAAAGAGTCCCATTGTCGTTCCAAAATCAGGATCCTCCCCCGCTGCTTCGTTCGCCTGCACTGACGCCTTATAGGCGTGAGCACGATTCATCAAGCCTTTCGCCGCAGAACAGCTCAATATCCAACTGAGTTCCGTGATTTCGGGAATATCGGACTGGCGATAAAAAAAACTGCGTTCGGGGTCCAATCCCAGCGCCAGCCACGTCGCCGCAATTTCTCGGCTAGATTGAGCGACCTCGTCTGGATTTTGATTCTTGATCAGGGCGTGAAAATCAGCCAAGAACAGATAAGCCTCAACATCAGGTTGTTGCGACGCGGCGATCGCCGGGCGGATGGCGCCTACATAGTTCCCTAAGTGAGGCGTTCCCGTTGTGGTAATCCCGGTCAGTACTCTCGTCATTGTCATGGTGTCATCTCCTTATGACCTACGCGACCCTGCGATAGAACGCATTCAGTAACGCTACCAAGGGCGGTATGTCGCCCGCACAAGCCAGCTCTCGAATCGAATGCATAGCGAGCGTCGGGATACCGATATCGGTTGTCGGTATCCCCGTTTCTGTCGCCGTAATCGGTCCGATCGTGCTCCCGCAAGCTAAGTCTGAGCGCATCACAAACGTCTGTAACTCAATCTTAGTGCGCTCCGCCAGAACGCGTAAGCGAGCCGCCCCCTCCCCCGTTGTCGCATAGCGTTGGTTGCGGTTTATTTTAATGACGGGGCCATCACCGAGTCTGGGGCTGTGTTGATCATCATGCCGGTCGGCGTAATTGGGGTGCGTCGCATGTGCGTTGTCGACTGACATCATCCACGATTGCGCGCGCATCATCCGGTTGAGCTTCGGATCGGGTGCGAGTGCTGCGAGAGCGTCCATCAACATAGGTCCTTGCGCACCAACCGTTGAGGCGCTGCCCACTTCCTCATGATCAGTGGCGACAAACAGTGACCATTCGGCATCATCTGCGTCAATCAGCGCGCGCATACCAGCAAAGCAACTCAGCAAGTTGTCCAGCCGCGCCGATGCGATGAAGTCGCCATCAATACCAATTTGGTTGGGTGGCTGGGTGTCATAAAGCGAGAGTTCGTAGTCCATGACTCTAGCGCCTTGCCATTGGGAGTCGGCACGGGCCAACTCCTGAGCAAGCCATGTTTTTAAATCGTATTGCTGGTGCTCACCCAACATCACCAGAGGCACCACATCTTTCTGAGGATTAATACTGCGCTGACTGTTTGCTTCTCGGTCGAGATGGATCGCTAGGCTGGGGATCACCGCGACGGCTCTTCCTGTATCAAATAGCGTGGTTCTCAGCGCGTTGTCTGGAGTCAGCATGCTAAGGCGCCCTGCCATCCCCAAATCTCGATCAAACCAGGGATTCAACAACGCGCCACCATAAACATCTACGCCGAGTTGAATACAGCCATCTCGGCCCTTCACGGGGTTAGGCTTAACGGACAGATTAGGGCTATCCGTATGAGCTCCCACCAAGCGTAGCCCTGCCTCAACGCCACTGTGCCCTGCACGCACAGCCATTAAGGAGCTGCCTTGATGCACCACAAAATAGCCTTTCCCGGGGGTCATACGTACCGCATCAAATTGGTCCAGCTGCTCGAAGCCTGCCCGTTGCAACGTTTTTGCCATCACCTCAACCGCATGAAAAGGCGTGATGGATCCGCTCAAAAAAGTCATTAATTCGTCAATCTGTGTTGTCACTCAAAGTCCCTCAACTATCCCTATCCACAACATGAAGCCCAGTAAAAGTCGGTACACCACGAAGGGCATCAATCCTATTTTGCTCACCCAGTATATGAAGGCGCTTATCGTTGCATAGGCAAAGCATCCGGACACTAAAAAAGCGATCACATAATAAGCGCCTGCATGGGCTGACAGACTGATGTGATCGCTCGTCAGCATGACGAATACGGCGCCCGCAATCACCGGCACGCTGAGTAAAAAAGAGAAGCGGGCAGCGACGTTGGGATGGTAGCCCAGAAACAACGCTGCGGTGATCGTAATACCAGAGCGCGAGGTGCCAGGAATCAGCGCGAGGGTCTGGGCGCAACCAATGAGAAAAGCATCGCGAGCTCGTATGGCAGTATGCCGACGCTGGCCGCGACGAGAGACCCAATCGGCGCAGCCCAACAAAATACCGAACAATAAGGTCGTGGTGGTGATGACGACGACCGTACGCGCCTCGCCCGCAATCAGTTCCTTAAGCAGAAACCCTGCCAGTAAGACCGGTAACGTGGCAATGATGAGAGTCCAACATTCTGATCGATCGAGCCCACTGCCGGGCATGAGGGCACTTGCCAAGCCAAAAAGGGTCTGTCGAAAATAAAACACGACCGCGCACAAAGTACCGGCGTGGACGCTAATGTCGAAGGCCAAACCTTGATCAGGCCACCCCAAGAATTCGGAAGGCAATAATAAATGCGCCGAGCTGGACACCGGCAAGAACTCTGTCACGCCCTGAATCAGCGCCAAAATGACAATCTGCAGCCAGTCAATCATGGCGGCCCTGCTCCGACAATTTCTTCCAGCCAATATTTTGCTGCACGTATTGAGGCGACAGCGAATGAGCAGGCTGCAGCGCTAACGCCAGTGAACCGGTTGATAAGCGCTCCGCCATTACCGCCGCATTAGGCGTGATGTCGGGATATACGGTACTCAGGTGCCGCAGCTGCTGGGGAAAACGCTCAGTATGTGCAAGACCCGATCCTATGATGGTGACGGAAGATAGATTAGCCCGCAGCGTTAATGCCTCTGGCGGACAGATGAAGGCCGCGTCTTCTGTGTGAAAGTGATCCTCCCGCCACTGACCCCAGATGCCATAGAGCTGACCAATTTG
>CAJWWJ010000084.1 GCA_913048575.1 uncultured Halieaceae bacterium | reverse complement strand
ACAAAGCGAATATCATCACCCATCGGAAAAAGCTTTTCGCGAATGGAGTGGATCAGTTGTTCGTGGTTGCCTCTGGGAAAATCGGTGCGGCCAATCGAGCCGGCAAAAATGACATCTCCCACCCAAGCCAACTGCAGATCACGGTGTAAAAACACCACATGGCCAGGTGTGTGGCCCGGGCAATGAATCACTTCGAGGGTTTGCGCGCCGACTGTCACGGTCTCGCCGTCGTTGAGCCAACGATCCGGTACAAATGGGTCAGCATGGGGGAACCCCGCCATCTGACACCACTCGGGTAATTTGTCGATCCAAAATCGATCGCCTTCCTCCGGGCCTTCCATCGGCACCGATAATTTTTTTCGCAAGACATCCGCCACCGCACAATGATCAAGGTGCCCGTGGGTCAATAAAATCTTCTCAACGGTTGCCCCCATTTCCGACACCGCCGCCTCAATCAGCTCAATATCGCCACCGGGGTCCACGATGGCCGCTAGCCCGGTTTGCTCACATTGAATAATGGAACAGTTTTGCTGATAGGGCGTCACGGGGACGACGCGCACCTTGAGACTCATGACACACCTCCTGCGGCAGGCACTGTTTGATCAGCCTCATGATCGGCATCGGGATCGAGATAAACCGCCTCGTCTAACTGCCCTTCTTGATGCGCCACGATGGTGGCAACCGTCGCATCGCCAGTGACATTGACCATTGTGCGCACCATATCGAGTATGCGGTCGACGCCAATAATCAGTGCCACGCCCTCCACCGGCAGGCCGGCTTGTTGTAACACCAGCGCCAAGGTAATCAAACCCACGCCCGGCACTGCGGCCGTTCCAATCGATGCCAGCGTTGCGGTCAGCACCACCATCAGTAGCTGCCCTGCGGTGAGATCGATCCCGTACACCTGAGCAATAAAAACGGTGGCCACGCCCTGCATGATGGCGGTGCCGTCCATATTAATGGTCGCGCCGAGTGGCACCGAAAACCCCGCCACACTTTTACTCACACCCAATCGCTTTTCGACGGTGCGCAGCGTGATCGGTAAGGTCGCGCCGGATGACGCGGTCGAAAAGGCAAATGCCCAAACGCGGCGCATCTTATTGAGCAAGATCGCCGGATTCAGTGCCGTCAGGGTGCGCAATAAGCTCGGATAGACGACCAAACCATGAAAAATCAGCACACCGAGCAGCGTAAAGAAATACGCCGCCAAATCGAAAATAGTGCCGATGCCCATGGTCGCGAACAGTTTCGTCAGCAATGCGAACACACCGTAAGGCGCTAGCTCGATGAGTATCCCCACCATTTTCATGACAATGACTTCCATGTCCCGGAACCAATCAGCAATGCGCTCTCCGGCATCGCCGGCTCGCGTCAAAGCGAATCCCACCAGTAAGGCGAACACAATCACCTGCAACATCTGGCCCTCCGCCATAGCCTTAAAGGGATTACTCGGAAAAATATTGACGATCGTATCGGTAAGGGGGGGTGGCGTTTTTGCCTCAAACGCCGCTGCAGCCATCGTTGCCACCCCCTTACCCGGACCAATCAACAGCGCGACGCCCAGCCCTAGCGAGACCGCGACACACGTGGTCAACAAATAGAGCCCGACCGTTCGCCCCGCGATCGACCCCATGCGGCTACTCGACCCCAGCGAGCTCATGCCGCAAATCAGCGATACCATCACCAGCGGCACCACCAATAATTTTAGCGAGGCAATAAAGATGCGTCCCACGACGTCAAAGACACCCAGTACCAATCCATTCTGAATAAAAACATGGACGCCATTGGCCGGGTCGATCACCCCCAGCAACCACTCCAGCATTGATCCAAGTGCAATACCGGCCGCCATGGCCAACAAAATGCGGTTTGTCAGTGACATATCATTCCTTACAGGTTTTTGGGTGCCAAGCCATCACGTTCACATCAGCGCATGCGTTACAAGGAGAGGCGTAGTCATCGAGCGTGTTATCCGCACGCCGGCCGCACACTGGGTCGTAAATCATGGTGCACACTTTTGGGCGCTCACCGGCACAAGACTGCCAGCCGCCCATCAACGTATTACCAGCACCCCCACCTGAGGTTGTGGAAGCACTGCAACCCGCAAAAAGCCAAAATAGCGGAAGGAGGATGAGTAAACGTGGTGTCATGACGCCATTGTAGGGAATCACTGCCGCAATGCACCCGAAAAAGCACCGACTGCGCACCACGTAAGCTGCGGAGCGCACACACCAGCAGGCCAGCGCAGAAACTCTACGAAAGACACGTCGCAGGGGCTATCGCGCATCGCGATAGTCTAATAACGCCTCGATACGTTGGCGCAGTGCGGGTGTATCGGTCGTCACACTCACGTGTGCACACGCCCGCGCTAACCGCGATAGGCTCAGCTCAGGCATCGGCGCCACCCGATTAGCAATCGCCTCCATATCATCAAGTCGCCCCCAACAGTTCAGGGCAATGTCACAGCCTGCGTGTAATACGGCGGCCGCGCGATCGGCAAGCGTGCCAGAGAGCGCCTTCATGTCGAGGTCGTCGCTCATTAATAGACCCTCAAAGCCCATTCTGTCTCGGATCTGTTGCTCGATAATCAGCGGCGAGACACTGGCGCAGTGGTGTGGGTCCCATGCCTCATAAACCACATGGGCTGTCATGGCCATCGCAGCGTCACACAGGTCTGCAAAGGGCTGACTATCCGTGTCGAGCTCGGTCGCACTCGCATCGACCCGAGGCAGCGTCTGGTGGGAATCACTGCGCGCACGACCATGACCCGGAATATGTTTGATGACGCCCTCAATCCCCGCAAGATGCAAACCCCGCAAACAGGCCCTCCCCAGCTGCGAGACAGTCTCTACACGCACACCAAAAGCACGATCACCAATAATGTCGTGGGCATCTGGCTGGGGTACATCTAATACCGGTGCACAAGTAACGGTTATCCCCATTGAGGCCAGCTCAAGACCCAGTGCCTCGTAGTTACACTGCACCCGCTCACTCGCGCTTAACCGGTATTGGGTTGCCTCACTCAAGGTGAGAGCAGCGGGCCAAGCTCGCCAATGGGGCGGTCCCATCCGTGTGATTCTGCCGCCCTCTTGATCAATCAGAATCGGTAAATTGTCGCGACCCGATAGCCCACGCAGTGCGTCAGTCAAACTCCGTAGCTGACTAGGGTTCTCGATATTGCGCGCAAATAAAATGTAACCCGCAGGGTTGGCAGCCTTAAAAAAAGCGCGCTCATCGGGTGTTAACACTGAACCTGATAAACCAAAAATGACCGGTAACATTACTTGCTCCAAAAAGATGCAGCCATCACACAACGGCATCGACATAAGGCGACATGCCGTACGAGAGGGCAATCTTGACGCGCGTGGTTATCCGGCCACAACGAATTCACTCACTGAGCACTCTGCGCTGGAAACTCACCTACTCATCCAACAATATTTTCAAGGCGGCCTCATGATCATCCACCACTTGAATAAAGTCTGTGTTGTGCAGATCAATCATCTGTCGCGATCCCAGCTCTAAGTGAAACCAATCGATCAAGCCACCCCAAAAGGCAGTGTCGATCAACACCAACGGTTGTCTCACGCCACGATCAGTGTGAAAAGCAACGAGCAGTTCCAGCAACTCATCCGCCGTGCCGAACCCCCCCGGAAACACGGCGAACCCCCGTGAATAACGCGTCAGCATCAGCTTTCTTGTCAGGAACTGATGGAAGTGAAGCTGGTGTGTTAAATGAGGATTAGCAGCCTGCTCATAGGGGAGCTCAATGTTCAGCCCTACCGAGACACCACCGGCGGCGGCGGCCCCTCGATTGGCGGCCTCCATGATACCCGGCCCACCGCCCGTTAAGACCGGCACACCTGCCTCAGCCAAGCCACGGCCGAGCTGCTCAGCGCATCGAAAAGCGTGAGCTTCTGGTGCCGTCCTCGCGCTCCCAAAAATCGTCACGCCAGGCCTCAAGGCACTCAACATCGCGGTCGCGGTCTGCAAGTCAGATTGGATTTGCGCCAGCAAGGCGGAGTCGGCTGACGCGGTATCAGCCTGTGACATCGGGAAAGTGCTCAGTGCCGTCGCCTGCGCTCCGCGGGACCCTCTTCCCTGCAGGCAAAAGGTTAGTCATGCTCGGTAAACAGGTGATACTTCTTTTTGCCAAAGCGCACGAGATGAAAACGATCATGCATCGCGCGACTCCGATCGAGCGCGATGTCACACGTGACGGTTTGGCCGCCCACGACCGGCAGGCCATTAACAAGAACTGCCTCGCGGGCCAAGGCATCCTTGATTTGCTTGCCCGTTGCCAGCTCGACCTGATTCAGCAGCTGACTGAAAGTGGGCGGCAAATCTTGTCGATTCAGTCGACTGGCAGGCAGGCCATCGAGCGCAAGCTGCGCTAAATCGGGCTCAGCCAGCGCGCTGGGATCACCCGAAAAAAGCGCCTCAGTAATGCGCTCTGCGGCACTTAAACCCTCATCACCGTGCACCAGACGCGTCACCTCCTGCGCCAATAGGCGCTGTGCTTCGGGTCGACCTGATCGCTCACTGTCCGCTCGTTCCACTGCCTCGATGTCTGACAATGATAAGAACGTGAAGTAGCGCAAAAAACGATACACATCGGCGTCTGCAGTTCCCAGCCAAAACTGATAAAAGGCGTAGGGGGACGTCTTATTGGCGTCCAGCCAAATAGTGCCTGACTCGGTCTTACCAAACTTGGTGCCGTCCGATTTTGTGACTAGAGGAAGCGTCAGTCCAAATACCTGTGCGCCGTGTAACCGTCGGGTCAGATCAATCCCCCCCGTAATGTTGCCCCACTGATCTGAGCCACCAATCTGTAAACCACAACCATGCTGGCGATACAATTCTGCAAAATCTAAGGACTGCAGAATCATGTAGCTGAATTCGGTAAAACTGATCCCCGCACCTTCTCGATCGAGACGCTGTCGCACGGACTCCTTGCCGATCATGTTGTTCACAGAGAAGTGCTTGCCCACGTCGCGTAAAAAATCCAACACATCGAGGCCTTGGGTCCAATCAAGATTATTGACAACCAGCGCCGCATTGGGCCCTTCAAAATCGATGAACTGACTCACTTGTTGACGCAACTTATCAACCCAGCCAGCCACCACTTCGGGCGTATTGAGCTGACGCTCAGATGCTTTGAAGCTAGGGTCTCCGATCAGCCCTGTTGCGCCACCCACTAGCGCGATGGGTCGATGCCCAGATGACTGAAACCGGCGCAACACCAACAAGGGTACGAGAGAACCGATATGCAAGCTGTCAGCAGTCGGATCAAAGCCGCAATACAGAGTGCGGGGCTCGGCCGCCAACCACTGCTCAATGGCATCCTCGCCAGCCACCTGAAAAATGAGGCCTCGTTCGCGAAGCTCGGCTAATACATCGCTGGACATGGTGATATCGGTCTTCTCTGTTGTGGCGCAAAAATAGTGCGCGAAAGCGTGATATGCCCCAAAAACGGCATATCCGGAGTATCCCATAATCGGGCACGAATAGGATCTGCAGCAATGCGTGCTCTCGATAGCCGGAAGGGTCTCCGAAATGAGGCAATGGCCGTATATACTACCCACTTCGTGATCATAACGACGGCGCCCATGTCACGCATACCTGCCCCTAAGGGCGCTACACCGCTAAAGACTCCAAAGCCGATGACGGTACGACAACCGCTGCTGTGGGTGGGAGCAACCGGTGCCCTACTCCTTATTATGGGACTGACATTGTCGGGGCAGTCAGAATTGCCTCCAACCAACGACCATTCATCGTACCTGCAGACACCGCTCGAGACCGCCACGACGGAAACGACGCCACTCGATACAGTGCCAGTACCCATAGCGGCACCTGCGCCACCGAAGCCAATGTGGCGCGACTTTACGGCGCGTGACGGCGATAACCTTAGTCTGATTTTTGCCAGAGCAGGATTCAGTGACACTGATTTGTATCGTGTGGCACAGGCGAACGAGTCAACGTCGCTGCAACGCATTTACCCGGGTGAAACCATTGGCTTTCAAGCCGATGCCGACGGCGCGCTGTTAGCCGTGCGACATATCCAGTCACCACTCCTGACGACCTTGTATGAGCGACAGGCTGCGGGTTACACCGCCCAGCGTGTCACCCGCACGCCCGATCGTATCGCCCGCAATGTTTCGCTGATGATCGATAGCTCTTTGTTTCTCGCCGGCAGCGATGCAGGACTCAGTGACGCCATGATTATGGCTCTCGCAGGGATCTTTGGAGGCGTCATCGATTTTGTACTCGATCCCCGGCAGGGCGACACGATCCATGTGCTCTACGAAGAATTGATGCTCGACGGGCAGCGATTCGATGACGGGCCCATATTGGCCGCGAGCTTCACCAATCGCGGTAACACTTTTGAGGCGTATCGCTATACCGACACCGAGGGCGATACGAGCTACTACAACGAGCTCGGCGTCAGCATGCGTAAAGCATTTTTGCGAGCACCACTCGATTTCACGCGCGTCAGCTCTAACTTCAACCCCAATCGATTGCACCCCATCTACAAAACCCAGCGGCCCCATCGCGGCACTGACTATGCCGCATCCCGTGGCACGCCGGTTTACGCAGCAGGCGACGGACGCGTTATTGAGGCGGGCTATACCCGACCCAATGGTAATTATGTCTTTCTTCAACATGGCGAACAATTTGAGACGCACTACCTGCACCTGCATCGACTGCGGGTGAAAAAAGGAGCCCGGGTTAAGCAAGGAGAAGTCATCGGCACCGTTGGCTCAACCGGCGCTGCCACTGGACCGCATTTGCATTATGAGTTTCTCGTCAACGGCGTGCACCGCAATCCACGCACCGTGCACAAAATCCTGCCCAAGGCGCGCTCCCTATCAGATGCCGCCCTGCCGCGTTATCTGGCATCAATACGCAAACCAACTCAGCAGCTGGCCAGCCTGCGCGACGCGCAGCAGTTAGCACGCGCTCAATGACTGAATCGCTGTTTATCGGATTAATGTCAGGCACCAGCGCCGATGGCATCGACGCCGTCCTCACCACACATGACGGTCACAAGGTCAAGGTGATAGCTAGCGACCACCAATTGCTAGCACCGTCACTGCGACAGGAGATTTTGGCCTTTCGGCAACCCGGAGAGAACGAACTTCACCGCGCTGCCACCTTGGACAGCTTGCTGGCCGATGAATATGCCAAGTCGGTCCATTCACTGCTGCTCACAGCGCGGGTCTCGCCAGCCGACATCGTCGCGATTGGCCAACACGGACAAACACTGCGCCATTACCCCGACGGCGAGACGCCCTATACCGTACAGGTGGGTGACCCCAATCGCCTCGCGGAACTGACAGGAATCACCGTCGTCGCCGATTTTCGGCGCCGCGATATCGCGGCGGGCGGTCAGGGCGCGCCGCTTGTGCCGGCCTTTCACCGGGCCCAATTCGCCACCCCAGGCGTCGCAACCGCTATTGTGAACATTGGCGGCATTGCTAATGTCTCGGCGGTATCGACAGAGGGCTCGGTGACGGGTTGGGATACCGGCCCCGGCAACACCCTAATGGACGCTTGGATCGCGCGCCATCAAGATGCCGCCTTTGATCAAGCAGGCGCTTGGGCAGCTACAGGAACGGTCATACCCGCACTCCTCGAGGGTCTCCTTGAGACGCCTTACTTCGGGCGAGCCGCGCCAAAAAGCACAGGGCCTGAAGCGTTTCACCTCGAGTGGCTGGGCACGTTCTTATCAGGAGACGAATCATCTGCAGATGTGCAGCGAACTCTATTAGAACTGACCGTAGAGAGCATCGCACACGCTCTAAAAACCAGTTCCCCTGCCACGGTTCGCATTTGTGGCGGCGGCGCAAACAACGCCCTCCTAATGGCGCGGCTCAGCGAACGACTCAGCCCCGCCAACGTCACCACCACTGAGGCGGTTGGCATACCGCCATCTTCGGTCGAAGCAGCGGCTTTCGCGTGGTTAGCAGCACAAACAACGGCGGGAGACCCAGGCAATGTGCCCGCCGTGACCGGAGCACTGGCTGAGCGCGTATTGGGCGGGATTTATAGCGGTCGCTAACCAGCGCGAAACCAACGCATGTCACTCGCACACTAAGGGGCCTTGCGCACTGGGGCATCAAGCATCGAAGTACAATGAGCCATCGCACTGCCTGACTTCTGTCGCCTAGTTAGGTCGTAAAAGGAATGCCGTCAGCGAAAACAATCGGCAGGAGTGCGGTTAAATTGAGAAAGATGCCCCGCAGCCGCAGGTGGTGGTGGCATTAGGATTATTGACCACAAAACGCGACCCCTCGAGGCCTTCAGAATAATCGAGCTCGCTGCCCACCAGATATTGGTAGCTCATCGCGTCGATCAACGCCGTCGCACCATTGCGCTCTACGACCATGTCGTCTTCGCTCACTGACTCATCAAAGGAAAAGCCGTACTGGAATCCGGAGCACCCTCCCCCAGTAATATAAACCCTCAGCTTTAAGCCAGGATTGCCTTCATCCTCGACCAGCGCAAGCACCTTGCTCGCCGCATTGTCCGTTAGGCGGATTTCATTAGGGTCAAAAGCTTCAACTACTGTCATCGAAATTCTCTCGCACCAACCGATTGGTAAAGGGGGCTACTATGTCCGCGTAGTGTAACGGATTTCTGGGCAAAACAACCCCACTGCGTGGGCATCCTGGCTCACAGCATGAAATCAGCTGA
>CAJWWJ010000083.1 GCA_913048575.1 uncultured Halieaceae bacterium | reverse complement strand
CCCAGGGGGTGATCGCAAATTGGTCAGACAGTGCGGCTCGGATACGAGTAATGTCATCGGGTGCGGCCGCCCCCTCACTGCCAATAATGGCAAAAAAGAGCAGGGCCAAGGCAAACGCCGGCAAGGTCGTCCACAGCATATTTTTAATGTGCTCAAATAGATCGACCCCAACGGCTGCCGCAGCAAGATTAGTTGTATCCGAGAGCGGCGATAGTTTATCGCCGAAATAAGCGCCCGAGATAATCGCGCCGGCGGTAATGGCGGGGGACAAGCCATAGGTCGTTGCAATGCCCATGAGGCCAATGCCCAGGGTACCGGCAACTGTCCACGAGCTGCCCAGACTCAATGATGCGAGTGCACAAATAACGGCTGAGGCAGCATAGAAAATATCAGGATTGAGTAACTGCAATCCGTAAAAAATCATGCCGGGCACGGTGCCACTAATGATCCAGCTTCCGATTAAAGCGCCAACGGAGAGCAGAATCATCATGGGCATAATCGATACGGTAATGGCACCGACCATCCCGTCTTGGATCTGCTGCCAGCTCATGCCGCGCCGCCATCCGACCAGCATGGTCGCCCCTGCCGCAACGACGAGTGCGACTTGATTCGGGCCATAAGACGCATCAGACCCGAACAGAGCAACCGACGTCGATAGCAGCGCTACGAGTAATAAGATCGGTGCTAAGGACAGCAGCATATAGTCTGGTCAGTTGGGTCGATAATAAGGTTTCGTCATCGTAATTTGGTAAGTTCCAATAATACGCTCTCGAAAGCCCCCCTCACAGTAGCTCAGATAATATCGCCACATGCGGATGAATCGGTCATCAAAGCCCATTGCGCGAACTTGATCAAGCTGAGTGAGAAAAGTGTCGTGCCAATCTTGTAGGGTATCAGCGTAATCGCGAGTGATATCGCGTAAGCCACTGAGTTGCATATCTGTGACGTTGGCCACCGCATTGCTGATGACGTTGAGCGAGGGTAGGCAGCCGCCAGGAAAGATATAACGCTTGATAAAATCAACTGCGTCTCTGGCTTGCTCATAGCGTTGATCGGTCATGGTAATCGACTGAATGACGGCTTTACCCTCTGGCTTCAGTAGCCTGCTCAGCGTGCCAAAGTAGGTGTCATAGAACTGATGCCCCACTGCCTCAATCATTTCAATAGAGACCAACTTGTCGAACTGACCCTCAAGATCTCGGTAATCATCAAAGAGTACAGTGATGCGGTCCTGTAACCCGCGTTTTTTGACCGCCTCTACGGCGTAGTCAAATTGCTCCTTTGAAATGGTGGTGGTGGTGACACGGCATTGATAATGCTCTGCCGCATAGATCGCCATGCCGCCCCAGCCGGTCCCAATTTCGACGAGGTGATCCTCGGGCTTCAGTTCCAGATCTTCACAGATGAGTTGCAGCTTGTGCTGAGATGCGGCCGCGAGATCGCTTTGTGGTGTTGGGAATACGGCGGCGGAGTACATCATGCTGGGGTCGAGGAAGAGTGAAAAAAACTCGTTACCCAAATCGTAATGTGCAGCGATATTCTCCCGAGATCTTGCGGCCGTATTCCTGCGGCCCCAGTGAGTTGTTTTCAAGGCGAGACGCAGGAGCCAATTTTGTTGATCGGACATCGCCTCGAGCATCGCCATATTGCCGCTAAAGGCGCGCGTGACCTCCGTGAGATTAGGGCTACTCCAGAGGCCTTCTATGTAGGTCTCGCCCGCCGCAATGGTGCCGCCGGTCAAAATGCGTCGGTAAAGGTCAAGATCGTGGACATGCACTTCCGCGTGGGGGCCTTCAGGATCAGTTTTTGAACCAAATAATAGCGTCTCATCCTGCTCGACCATCGTCAGCGAGCCCACCTGAAGCTTCCCGAGCACTGTCAGTATTAGGGTTCTTGCCAGCCCGCCCTGCTTTTGTCCAAAGAGCATTGGGAGTTTAGAGATGTTCTTAACGCGATACTCGCTCATGCGGGTCCTCAGCAAAGATGTTTGACGTCGAGAGTGATATTAGTGGGATTTTTTCGGATGAGCATGCAGGCTGACGCCTTTCAAAAACAGACGCAAGGCCTCCCAATAGATTGCAATCACCACTTTGATCGTCATAAAGGGGTAGGCAGCGATCGCTTTCATCGCTGAGCGCGCATTCAGCGGCGTGGCCGTGAGCGACAGCTGGGCATCAAACACGCGCTGCTCAGCGGCAAACAGCGTAATCTGAATCTGCAGCGCATCATCCGGCGCATTGCTATGCCAGCGATAGGTCATATTCATCGGGTTAAAAGGGGAGACATAGAGTTCTTTTGCGAACTCTGTCGTGAGCGGTGCGTTGTCACTTGGGACCGGTAACACATAGCTATGGCGCTCACCCCAGGGGGTGTTGGTGACCTCTGCAACGAGGTATTGCAGGACCTTATTCTGTTCGCAGTAACAGTAGTACACCGCGATGGGATTGTTTTGGTAACCGAAATAACGCCAGTTAGCGAGTAGGTAAACGGGCCCGGTGTGTCGTTCACCCGTCTCTTCAAAAATACGACCTCGAACGGCCTCGATGAGGGGCACGTCTTCGGCGCCTAGAAAATCAGTTCTGACAAAACGAGCCGGCGCCCAACGTTTGGTGGACCACAGTGGCAAGGCTTGAGTGAGCTCGTTCAGCGAACTGAGTTCCACAAAAGGCATAAAGACGCTGTAAGAGAAGGCGTGTTTCTTTGGGGTGTGTCGGGCGTGGTGAAGCGTACCCTTATATAAGGCTGCTTTCACGCCGCCATCTGGCGAGCGGAGCACAGGCTCTCTGCTACCCGGAGTCCGCTGGCGAGGCCGTCTTCGTGAAAGCCATTTTGCCAATAAGCGCCGCAAAACCACGTGCCATTGTGACCATTAATATCGGCCCAGCGCTGCTGTGCTTGCATGCCCTCTAGCGTGAACTGTGGATGCGCGTAATTGAAGCGCCCCAAAATACGATGCGGATTAATGGAAGCGGTGTCGTTTAAGGTGACACAGAACGTCTCGGGCGCATCAATGCCTTGCAAAATGTTCATGTTGTAAGTGACAGTGGCGCGGCCATTTCCGGGTTTTAGTCGGTAGTTCCAGCTAGACCATGCTCGCTGGGTTTTGGGTAACAGGCGGGTATCGGTGTGCAAAATGACTTCGTTGTCACGATAAGGCATGGCGCCTAGAACGGCTTTTTCATGGTCAGTTGGATCACCCAGCATTTTCAATGCTTCGTCTGAATGTGTCGCAATGACCACCTCGTCAAATTCGCGCATTAGGCCGTTAGTAAATTGCACGACAACCGGCTTGCCCGGTGGCCGCAAAATGCGCGACACCGGCATCCGCGTGCGAATAGAGTCAGCGACGCGTTGCGTCAGTGGAGCGAGATACTCGCGGCTTCCGCCCTCTACAACACGCCACTGCGGGCGGTCTTTTAACGACAAAAGGCCATGGTTGCGGAAAAAACGAACAAAAAATTCCAGCGGAAAATCTAGCGCATCCTCAGCGTCGGCAGACCAGATAGCTGAGGTCATGGCCAGTAAGTACTGGCGGGCAAAATGATCACTAAAACCATTGTTGGAGAGATAATCACCGACGGTCTGGTCCGGTGATAGGCGGCCAGCATCGAGATCACTCACTGCCAACTTGTTGAAGCGCAGAATCTCGCGAACCATGCCGAGGAAGCTGGGGGATAGTAGGTTACCGCGTTGCGCAAACAGGGTATTAAGACTATTGCCCGCATATTCCAGACCAGTTGCTTCGTCGCAGACGGAGAAACCCATGGACGTGTCGTGAGTGGTAACTCCTAATTCATCAAAAAGTCTGACCAAATTGGGGTAATTCCGATCGTTGTAGACGATAAAGCCTGTATCAATTGCGAAACGACGCGCGCCCAGATGCACGTCGTAGGTAGCGGTATGTCCACCAATCCGGTCTCGGGCTTCAAAAATGTGGACACGATGGCCTCGCTTGGCCAGGTGATACGCGCATCCCAGCCCGGAGATGCCCGCTCCAATGACTGCAATATTCACTGCTGACAAAACTCCGGTCATCAGGATGAGAAGAAGGTACGGGTAGGTACGGGGCGTGCAGAAAGCCGGATCAGCGCCGGTGTTAATGAGTTCAATGACGAAATCTTCTCTTTAAGACGGTGTTAAGGCGGTGCGGCTATGTGTATGCTATGTGATCAAATCGACATTTGAGTGTTACATGGTGGAGAAAACAACCCAGAGCGCCGCGCCCCCAGCACAGAACAATGGCAAGTGGAACGTGCCAACGGGGCGACGGACCGACGAGTGGAGCCAAGCGCTCGTCTCCGTGGGTGAAACTCAGGATCGTGCCGCATTCACGCGGTTTTTCAGGCATTTTGCCCCGCTGATCAAAGCTTTCGCGCTATCGGGCTCGAGCTTATCTGCGACCCACGCTGACGAACTCGTGCAAGAGGTGATGCTGAAGGTTTGGCAGAAGGCGGGTGGGTTTAATCCGGAGAAGGCCGCCGCCTCGACTTGGGTCTACACCATCGCCCGGAACTGCCGCACGGACATGTTTCGTCGCCTGCAAAAATTTGACACGCCGCTGGCTTCTGACGACTTTGAACTCGAAAGCGAGGAAGAGGAATCCTTCATCGTCTTACATACACGCCGTGGCTCAGAGCGAGTGCGTGAACTGATGGGTGAGTTACCGCCGGATCAGGCGCAAATCTTGGCCAAAGTGTATATGGAAGGAAAATCGCATTCTGAGGCAGCTGCAGAGCTTGATCTCCCGTTGGGTACCGTTAAGTCGCGCGTTCGGTTAGCAATACAGAAATTGCAGGCCCTGATGGAGGCGTGAAGCAGGCTGTTAAGCGCTAAAATGTCACAGGTTTATTAGCGTTGAGGCGTGAACCATTTGCACAGGCCCTTCGTAGGGTGTAGTACACGAAAATAGTTTGGAATAGTTAATCATGGTGAAACATCATCCACCTGCCGATTTTTTAACCGAGTATGCCGCCGGCGTGCTCCCAATGGCGCAGTCTGCCTGCGTGGCAGCGCATTTGAGCTATTGCCAACGCTGCCGGCACATTGTCGAGCGATTGGAAGACATCGGAGGGGCTCATTTTGAGCAGTTAGACCCACAGCCGGTGGGAGATTCAATGCTGGATCGCGTTTTAGCGCGCCTAGACGACCCTGAACCCCTGCGATATGCCCGAAGCGAAGCGTCCGATGACAGACTTCCAGGCCTATTGGATCGGCTCATCAACGGTGATTATGCAGATCTTGCGTGGAAGCGCGTGACGCAATCACTGAGCATTAGCTACTTGAAAACCGGCGATCTAGACCACGAATTCGCACTGTATCGGATCGCTGAGGGCGGAAAGATCCCGGAGCACACCCATGGTGGCAGTGAAATGACACTGGTGCTGAGTGGCGGATTCTCGGACGAGAGTGGCGAATATCACCCAGGCGACTTTATTGTCCGAGAAGGCTGGGATAAGCACACGCCAGTGGCGCTCGAAGGTGAGGAATGTATTTGTTTGGCGGTATTAGATGCGCCATTACGCTTTACGCGGTTGCGACATCGTTGGTTAAACCCGCTGATAAAGCTAAACGCTGGCTGATGGATCCTCACTTGCCTTTATTGGCGCTGTTCAAGTGCGCAATGCCGGCGTAGTGAACCCTGATAATCGGCCGAGTACAGTTTCAACACAACCGGGACCTTATTGATCCCCAAAAAATCAGGCGAACGTCACTATGCAATTAGTCATACCCCGTGAGACCCAGCCGGGTGAGAATCGCGTTTCTGCGACCCCCGAGACGGTTAAGAAGTTGGTGCGCCTCGGCGCCGAGGTGGTTGTTGAGGCGGGGGCCGGCGTCGGTGCCGGCTTCAGCGACGCTGACTTTGAGGCCGCGGGCGCCAGCATTGGCTCCGATAGAGCGGCATTGCTTGCTAGCGCCGACATGTTGCTCCGATTGCGCAAGCCAGAGTTAGCGGAGATCAGTCAACTCAAGTCGGGTTGCATCCACGTTTCTTACCTCGACCCCTTTAACGAGAAAGACCTGATCAAAGCTTTTGCCAGTCAGGGCGTCACCGCGGTCAGTATGGAAATGATTCCGCGTTCTACCCGCAGTCAGAAAATGGACGCGTTAAGCTCGCAGGCAAACTTAGCGGGCTATGTCGCGGTCACCCTGGCTGCCAATCATATGCCACGCATCATGCCCATGATGATGACACCCGCTGGCACTTTGAAGCCCGCCAAGGTTTTTATCATTGGAGCCGGCGTGGCGGGCTTACAAGCCATCGCAACTGCCAAGCGCTTAGGCGCTCGTGTTACGGCTTTTGATACGCGCCCGGTCGTGGCAGAGCAGGTGCAATCATTGGGTGCTAAGTTCCTTGAGATTGACCTCGGTGACACCGGCCAAACGCAAGATGGATACGCAAAAGAGCTCACCCCCGAGCAAGTTGCGATGCAACAGCAGGCCCAAAAAGCCGTGATTGCCGATTCTGATGTTGTGATTACCACCGCGCAAGTGTTCGGGCGCAAGCCGCCGGTATTGGTCACGCAGGACATGGTAGAGGGCATGGCGCCGGGCTCTGTAATAGTCGACATGGCAGCTGAAACGGGCGGAAATGTCGAAGGTTCCGCGCCTGACGAAGTGGTGGATCTGAATGGTGTCACAATCGTGGGGACTGCCAATTTGGCCAATCTCGCACCGCGAGATGCCACGCAGATGTACGCCAGCAACATGTTTAATCTAGTCGAAGACACTTGGGACACCGAGACCAAGCAGTTCGTGCTTGATTTAGAGAACGACATTCTTCCCGGTTGCGTGATTACGCACGGTGGTGCAGTGGTGCATCCGACGATCAAAGACATTATTGAGGGGGGCAACTGATATGTCCGGTGCAGAGTATTTGTTGTTCATTTTGATGTTGTCGATCTTCCTCGGCTTCGAGCTGATTAATAAGGTGCCAGCGACCTTGCACACCCCGCTGATGTCTGGGGCTAATGCCGTTTCGGGTATTACGGTAGTAGGCGCAATCTCCCTAGCAGGGACAGGCAGTGAGACCATGGCGATGTGGTTGGGCGTCGGTGCGGTGACCTTGGCGAGTATCAATGTAGTGGGCGGGTATTTAGTGACCGACCGCATGCTTGGCTTCTTCAAGAAGAAGGAGGGCTGATCATGTCGACCGAATTGATTACTCAACTGGGATACGTCGTCGCGTCAGGACTTTTCATTTTTGGCTTGAAGATGTTGGGTTCACCAGCAACGGCGCGGCGCGGCAATATGTTTTCGGCTCTTGGTATGCTGGTCGCCATTGTGGCTGCCTTGCTTGACCAAGGCATCGTTGATTTCACTTGGATTGTAGCGGGTATGTTGGTGGGCGGCGCCATTGGTGCGGTTGCCGCGCGGGCCGTTGCGATGACCTCGATGCCCGAGATGGTGGCGTTATTCAATGGTCTCGGCGGTGCTGCGTCATTGTTGGTGGGATGGTCTGCGTTGTCACCTGACTCAGGTACGGTCACACTGGTCACCATTGTCCTGTCAATTTTGATCGGTGGTGTCACCCTGACAGGGTCGCTGATTGCCTACGGCAAATTGTCAGAAAAGATCGGCAGCGGCGCGATTACCTTTTCTGGCCAGCAAATTGTTAATTCGCTCGTTGTAATCGGTATTTTGGGTGGTGCAGTCATGTTTTGCCTGAACCCAACCGACCCCAATTGGCTCTACTTAGTCATAGGCCTGGCCTTGCTCTTCGGCATCATGGCGGTGATCCCGATCGGTGGCGCCGACATGCCAGTAGTGATTTCATTGCTGAACTCCTACTCTGGATTAGCCGCTTGCGCGGCGGGTTTCGCCATTAACAATAACGCCTTGATTGTGGCGGGGTCCTTGGTTGGTGCCTCGGGCATCATTTTGACTCAGATCATGTGTAAGGCGATGAATCGCTCGCTGTCCAATGTCTTGTTCTCAGGCTTCGCCAGTGTCTCCAATGAGGAAACCGTGGTCGAGGGTGAGATCAAGCCCATTACCGCAGACGATGCGTATTACGTCCTTGAGGCGGCGACTAATGTGGCAATTATTCCCGGCTATGGTATGGCAGTTGCGCAAGCGCAACACGTGGTGAAAGAACTCACCGAGCTGCTGGAAAAGAATGGCTGTGAGGTCAACTTTGGAATTCACCCCGTCGCGGGTCGCATGCCCGGACACATGAACGTGCTGCTGGCCGAGGCAGACGTGCCTTATGATCAGTTGCTAGAGATGGACGAAATCAATCCTCGAATGGAGACCGTTGACGTGGCGATTGTCATTGGCGCTAACGATGTGGTGAATCCAGCGGCTCGTGAAGTGGAGTCCTCGCCTATTTATGGGATGCCAGTGATCAATGTCGCCGACGCACGAACGGTTTTTGTGTTGAAGCGATCAATGGCATCGGGATTTGCAGGCATCGAGAACCCACTGTTCTACAAAGAGAACACACGTATGCTCTTTGGCGACGCCAAGGAAAGTATTGCGACTTTGATTCGAGAGTTCAGTTAATCTTAGGTAAATATAGAGAACCCCGCTTCAAGCGGGGTTTTTTTTGCCCTGAGTTTTTACCCCCTGAACAGCGCTGAATTAGGGTCGACTGCCTATGGGCAGCTGCACTCTTTTTGGGAGCCAAGCCGCCGGCAGCTAGCAAAGCCCCTCCTAAGCGAGTCGCTCTGATAGCGTCAGGTCAGGCCTTACGTGGGGGAAGATGTCTTAACGACGGCCCCGCTCAGA
>CAJWWJ010000082.1 GCA_913048575.1 uncultured Halieaceae bacterium | reverse complement strand
AAGATCGAAGCAAAAGACAGTGGCATGAGGGTCAGTCTCGGACTGCGCTCTGCCTTATCGGCTGCTTGCAGATCGATAGGCATCAGTAAGGCCAGTGCGGCGACGTTGTTCATGATGGCTGAGAGCGCGGCTGAGACCCCAGCCATCACGGAGATGTGCCGGCCAATACTTCGGGTACTGTCGAGCAAGGCGCTGGCCATGAATTCAATGGCGCCTGATAGATAGAGCCCCCGACTGATGATCAGTACCAGTGCAATGATAATGACCGCAGGATGGCCGAATCCCGAGAAGGCCTCGTCAACCGAAACGGCGCCCATAAGATAGGCAATTAATAAAGCACCAAAGGCCACAAGGTCGTAGCGATAGCGCCCCCAAATTAAAAAAATAAAGAGGGTGCCAATCAGTGAGAACAAGAGTCCTTGTTGTAGCGTGATAGCGTGCATGACTCTCTTCTAGTTTTCGGAGTGATGGATGAGAGTGTCGAGATGCTCGTGGAAGTGGCTCACTCGACACTCAATTTCATTCAGCCACGGGCCTTGAAAGCCCTCCGAGTGCATCCCCTTTTGGGCGTGAGCGAGCAGCGACAGATCTTGATCAATGGTATCGGTCATGGTCTCTTTACCCGAGAGTACGTCCGAGTAATCGAAGCATTCTTTCTCGGGACGCCTGCTATGACCGGTGTTCCCGCTGTGCTGGCCTTTTGGGCTATCGGTGCCCTCGGTCAGGCCTTGCACTGCGTCTCGCGGAAAGCGCTCAAAAGAGAGTTTGTCGAGATAGCACTGGTTGGGGTCGGTGGCGTGGGGGCGCAGCCGCAGTAGCCATAGCATCTCGGGCTGGTAGGTGAGAATGGCATTGGGAAAGACATTGGTTTGAATGACGTCGGTCAGTTCCTCGTCTGAGAAATTGCCGTAATAGGGCTCTTTTTCCTGTAAGGCCCGTTTGGCAACCCGGATCGCTGCTTGTATCTCATCCACCTTGCCTTGGTATTGCTTAGCGTCTAAACCGAAGGCTTGCAGCTGCATCGTGAGCAGATCGGTTGGTTTATCGGGTGTTGAAAACAGAGAGTCGGTCTTGGCGCCGGGCACCCAGACTCGAGTATGGCCACCCTCGTAGCACTCGCTTAGCGACTCGGTGCAATCGACAAAGCGTCGGTGCTGGGGGTGCAGGTAGTGCACGTGGTAGAGCTCGCTGAAGTTATCAACCACGGCCTTCCAGTTACAGTTGATGGAGACGGTTTGATCCTGCACCAGTGTCAGGTTTTCGAACTCGTAGTGTCCCATGATCGAGATCATGTCTTTTAAAAAGGCGTCTAGCGGCTCGGCGTCAGGGTCGAGGTTAATCCAGTAAAACCCCAGTGCTTTGTCGCAGCCCACGGTTGGCAGGCAGAGGGTCTGAGTCGGCAATCCTTCCTGAAACCCGTCCTGATGGGGGGCATAGATCAAGTCACCGTCGGTGTCATAGCGCCAGCTGTGGTAAGGACAGCGAAAGTTCTCGGTATTGCCCGTGTGATCAGTGACCAGACGAACTCCACGGTGCTGACAGACGTTGTAAAAAGCCTGTACGTTCCCTTGAGCGTTGCAGGTCAGCAACACGCTCTCTGGGCCGAGGTCGAAGACCGCGTAATCGCCGGGCTCCCTAAGGTCTGAAACGTGCACGGCGGCGATCCAGCTTTTGGTCCACACCGCTTTCCACTCTTGAGTGGACCAGTCGCTGCTGATATAGCGCTCTTTAGAGAAATTCTTGATGGTGCCACTGTAGGACTTTTGGCCCTGTTGGTTGAGTGGCTGTTCGGCGTTCATATGCTGTCTCCCGACCCCACGACTTAATCTGGCTATCAGTCTACTTTTTTCAGCTCCAGTGTGCGCGGCACTGACGCTGTGAGCAAGCGCCTAGGGGCGTCTTGGGCGGTGGGGCATGTCACCTATTAGCGGTGCAGGTGTTCTTCTCTGGGATTCAGATACAGTGACGTCTCGCCACCACCCATTCCAGTTACCTCCAGTCCATGTCAGCAATATTTCATGCCGGCAATAATGGCGACATAAAGTGCGGCGGGATTGTCTGCGGTATCTACCAATCAGTATCGGCTTATCGGTCTTCACATTAGGGTAAGTGAAATTCGAATAGAGCCCTTCTCTTGAAAACTGCCGAAGGGCTTTAGCCTGTTCTTCGGTAATGGCGCATCGCGCAGTGTGGTGAAGAAGCTGGCGTCAGGCCGATTGCGACAGGGTGAGCCGGCAAGCATTGATGATGCGATATAGTCTCAGCTCTCCTCTCTGGGTGCGTCCGCCGTGAACCTTAAACTGAAAATGGAACTCAAGGAATGGCGCTTAAAGGCGCCGTTTATCACGGCCGCCGAGATGATCGACGCGATTCAGGTGCTGCAGGTGACGGTATCCCAGGGCGGGGTATCTGGCCGATCTGAGACCATGGGTGTGGATTATTTGAATGAGACGGTCGAGGGCCTGCAGGCTGAACTAGCAGCGCTGGACCCCGCCACCATTGCTGAACTCGACGGGGAACTGCTCCAGAACCTGCTGCCACCTGGTGGCAGTCGAAATGGTCTCGACTGTGCGCTCTGGGACCTGTTGGCGAAGCAGTCGGTTGCCGGTATCAGTGGGCTGGCGGGTATTGCGGTCGAGCCAGTTAACACCCTGTTTACGCTATCGTTAGATGAGCCGGAGGCGATGGCGCGGCAGGCGAGTGCAGTGCCCGACTTGCAGCGACTGAAACTGAAATTAAACGCAGACGCGCCCCTTGAATGCCTTGCGGCGATTCGCGCGGCACGTCCCGATGCGCAGTTGGTGATCGACGCTAACGGAAGCTGGAGCGCCGAGTTGCTGATGGCGGTGGGAGATGATTTGGCTCGCTGCAGGGTGGCGTTATTGGAACAGCCGCTTCCGCGGGGTGCAGACCAAGCACTGGAACATCTGCAGTATCCAGTGCCGGTGTGTGCCGACGAGTCGTGTCAGAGCAGCTTGGAGCTAGAGGCCGCAGCCGATCGTTACGATGCCATCAATATCAAGCTCGATAAGTGCGGTGGCCTGACCGACGCATTAAAGATGCGGGATTGGTGCCGTCGCTACGGCAAAAAGGTCATGGTAGGCAATATGCTGGGGTCGTCCTTGGCGATGGCGCCCGCACTGGTGGTGGCTCAAGGGGCTGATTTTGTCGATCTCGATGGCCCACTCTGGCAGCACGACGATGTCGCTCCGCCACTGTCCATTGTGGGCGGGGTTATCGCGCCGCCAGACCCCGAACTGTGGGGTTAGCATTCGTGGCGCTCCGCCACTTTCGTCAGTCAGCATCGGTAGCGCTCAGAGGGCAGTGACCTCAGGCTCCTCGGACTGCCTCGCCCACCCAGCGTAGGAATACTGAGTCACCGCCGCAATTCCATTGCAAATGATAATCATTATCATTAGTATGACTTTTCAATAGATGAAAAGAGCAATTCTGATGTCGGATAACCGCGAAGGTTTTTGTGAGAAGCATTGGCAAGCGATGCGAGGATGTGGCTTTTTTGCCGCTCGCGTCTGGTTGGGCTGTTTGGACTCCGGCATTAACGCGATTAAAGGTCGTCAGTTGACTGCGGCAGAGCCGCAGCTGATCAAGGCATTTGTCGCGGGGAAGCTTTTCTTCCGAGAGCATGAGGTCACGGAGGATGCCCTTGCCATATTGACAGACACGACGGCGGCCTTATATGTGTGTCTGATCAATAGAGGAGAAACGCAGCTCGCCACCGAGGTGGTAAGTTCCACGGCTCACACGTTATCGCGCGTGATGGCCAATGGTTACTTGCGCAAAGCGGCGCTCAATGCCTGCCACCACCTGATGAGCTTGCGCGATATACCCACACACATTACCCCATCTGTGCAGTTAGCGATGAGTCGTTACGTCGAAAATCCCAGAGCGATCGCACACTGAGCCACACCCCGCCGCCCAGTTCAGGGAGCGGGGGGTAAACGAGCAGTGCCACTGCTGCGTTTTAAAAGCACCGGAGCACCATATTGAAGAAATCAGGCACCTTACCCAACGTCACCTTTCACTTACGTGAACGACACCCGGACGTCGTTGAGGAAAACCCCTTTCGCTGGGTGCTAAAAAGCAGTGAGGCGCTGTTTGCTGGCAAGAGCGTCATTATTGTCGGGGTCCCGGGTGCTTTTGCGCCCATTTGTACAGCGAACCATATTCCGCGATTTGAGATGCTCCACGAACAATTTCTGGCTGAAGGTGTGGACGAGATCTTCTGCACTGCCGTCAACGACGCTTTTGTCATGCGACAGTGGGCACTGTCGATCGACGTTGGCAAGGTCAGGATGCTCCCTGATGGCAATGGCACTTTCGCGAGAAGAATGGGCGCGCTCGTCGGTAAGGACAATCTGGGTTTTGGGGCTCGATCGTGGCGCTACGCCTTGCTGGCGAAGGACAGTCAAATTACGACGGTCTTTGCCGAAGAAGGATTGCAAGATGACGCCGTGGAAGACCCCTTTGAGCGCTCAGATGCCGACGCGATGTTGGCGTATTTGCGCGGAGAAACGCCGGGAGGCGTCGTCAGCGCAACTCGCGCATTTTCTGGTTAGTCGAAAGAGCTCGCAATCGCGCGATAGGACCGAGTCGCGCGTTGTTTTTTCGAGCGCTGAGTTCGACTAGCGTTGCTTGCATTACTTGAGGAAAGTAGCCATGCGATATCACATCATGAAAAAGCCAGCCCTGGCGCTGATGAGCGCGTTACTCGTGGTGCAGAGCCTGTGGGCGGAAGACGGGCCAACTTTCGATGATAAGCCCGCGCCGCGTCAGTATACGTACTCATGGATGTTCTCTGATGCCGACGAGATGAAGCCGCGTGGGGGCACGACTGCTGGACCTAACGTGGTGCTCGACCAGCAGGTCTCCCCCGATTTCCAACAACTCCAGTCTACCGAGCTGACTCGATTGGGCCGCGACCGACAGGCTATTTTGGCCATGGCTGGCAGGTATCGAACGAGCTTTGACTTTATAGAGACGGTAGGATTTACCCCTCAGTACGAGCCGCGAGCGCCCTATCAGAGCTGGGGAACCGAGCGCGTTTACGTAGTCGCTAGCGAGCCAGATTTCATTAGCCTCCAGCACATTATCGTTATGCACTTTGCGGCCAAGGACGGCACGCTGTCCGCGCCGATGGTGGTAAAACATTGGCGTCAAGATTGGCAGTATCAAGATACTGCGGTGCATGCGTTCCAAGGTAATGGAGTGTTCGTGCGGCAGGGCTTAGATGCCACGGCGACCGAGGGAACGTGGACCCAAACCGTCTATCAGGTGGACGACTCGCCACGTTACGAGGCGATTGGGCGTTGGACCCATACGCAGGGCGTTTCTTTTTGGCAATCAGATGATCGCCGGCGCCCGCTGCCTCGGCGCGAGTTCAGTGTGCGAGATGATTATCAGACGCTGTTTGGATCGCATCGGATCACCATTACGCCTCATGGCTGGACCCAGGAAGAGGACGCATTAAAATTAGTGCTGGATGACCGCAACGATCCCCGTTCTGAGCAACCCTATTTGGCTCGCGAATCGGGATTGTCACGTTATGACCGGATAGTGGGATACGATTTCAGCGCGGGGGACGACTACTGGCGCAATACGGGGTCTTTTTGGTCGCGTGTTAGAGGTTATTGGACAGCCCTGTATCGCAACGAATCCACCTTCCACTTCGTCAAATCGGTGGAGGGAGTCCCAATGTTTATGGCCTTGTTTAGCATGGCAGAAGAACCCTTTGAGACCGTTGAGCAGACGGACGCTGCGATTCAGGACACCTTGAGCCGCTATGTCACTGTGGGTGGTTTGGTGGTGGCAGACTAGCGTTGTCTCGAATCTGATGTTGACGAGTGACGTCGAGCACTGCCGTGAGACAACGATCTAAATTGTGCGAGAGCTGTTCAGCTGAAACGCCAACCCTCTATCGGTGTCGAGCCGGGCGCTTCAGTGCTTGGCGCTTCTTATGCTCTCGTTGCCTCAATGCGCTGAAGGTGAAATGTCCCGAGACTTACCAGTACGGCGGTACTTGGAAGCGCTTTAAAAAATAGAGCAGGCTCAACTGAGTCAGTTATCACAAGCGCCGCAGTCTTCGTTACACTTCACCTGTGGATCTGATGATGATGGCATTGCCCGTATTTGCGTTGCTCATGGTGGCTGAGGCGACTGTGACCAGCTTGCGCGGACACAACGTTTACGCCCTCAAAGATTTTGGCGGCTCGATGTCACAGCTGGGTATTAATATCGCGGTGCGCCTTGCCATCGGTGGTGCGCTGATTGGACTGCACTTTTGGCTCTATCAGTTTCGGGTGTTTGAGGTCGCCGCTGGGCCGTGGGGTTGGCTCCTGACCTTCGTCACGATTGACTTTGTTTTTTATGGCTACCATCGCGCTCAGCACCGGGTACGATTTTTGTGGTGCGCGCACATAGTGCATCACTCCAGCGAGCACATGAATCTCGGTACCGCGCTGCGACAATCGCCCACCGGACCGTTTACCAAGGCACTCTTCTACTGGCCGTTGCCGTTACTCGGTTTTGATCCGCTGGTGGTGGCCAGTGCCGGCGCAATCGCCACGCTCTATGGTTTTTGGACCCACACCGAAGTGGTCAAAAAACTCTGGGCGCCGCTGGAGTGGCTGTTTGTGACGCCTTCGCACCACCGTGCTCACCACGGCTCGAATCCCGAATACGTTGACAAAAACTACGGCAATTTTTTGATTATTTGGGACCGATTATTCGGCACTTTCGAGCCAGAGATGGCGCGGGTGCGGTATGGCCTGCTCACCAATATTAATACCTACAATCCGCTCCGCATTGCCTTCAGCGCATGGCTCAAACTGATCCGTGATTCGCTAGCAGTCCGCTCCCTAACCGATTTGTGTCGGCTGTGGTTACGTCCACCCCGCGAGCAGGAAGAGGCCCTGCAGAGGGCCGTTCATCCGAGCCGCTGACACTTCGCTATTGGTCGGCGCCTTGCTCGGTAATCCAGTCGGTGACAGACTCCTCGAGCATGGGCAGCGTGATACTGCCCATGCCAACCACGCGGTCATGGAAGCCCCGTAGATCAAACCCCTGGCCTAATCTTGACTCTGCCAATGTGCGCAGACGACGCAGTTCAATCATGCCGAGCATGTAGGAGGTGGCCTGACCCGGCCATGAGATATAGCGGTCGATCTCGTTCTGAATATCCACCGCCGCCCAGCCTGAGTTGTCCATCATGTAGTCGACCGCTTGTTGGCGCGTCCAACCCATCGTGTGCAGCCCACTGTCCATGACCAGTCTCGAGGCTCTCGCGATCTGATCGGAGTACAGGCCGATACGATCGAGGGGAGTGGGGTACAGACCCAACTCATCGGCCAGACGTTCCGAGTAGAGTGCCCAACCCTCACCGTAGCCTGAGTTCCATAAATACCGAGCCAGCGTGTGCTGGGTGTCACCCAGTTCCAACGCAATTGCACCCTGCAAGTGGTGCCCGGGATAGGTTTCGTGATGTAGCGTCGCAAGCTGATTCGATTTGGAGCGACCAGCGGGGTCGGTGACGGCGATATAAAAGATGCCTGGACGGGTACCGTCCTCCGAGGAAGAGTGATACTCGCCGGAGCCGCTGGCGGCAAACTCGGGATAGGGTTTCACCAGTACGTCGGCTTTGGGCAGTGTGCCAAACGCTCGGGGCATCGCTGCTTTGACGGCGTCAAGCGCGTCGGCAGAGTACTTCAGTACGGCGTCCTCTGACTCAAAGGTAAAGGCTGGGTCTTCGTTGACCCGACGCAGAAATTCAGAGACATCTCCGCCACCAAAGTGCTCGTCCATGGTCACTTGAATTTCTTTTCGTATGTTGGCTACCTGCTCAAGCCCCACTGCATGGATCTCATCAGCCGGCACTGCCTTGGTGACAAAGGATCGGATTAGGGCGGGGTAGCAGGCGACACCGTTGGGGTTGGCTGAGACGGCCAATGTTTCGCGAGCCTGGGCAAGATAGTCGTTCTCGATGAAGTCAGCATAGCGGTTGAGCGCGGGCACGATCTCTTCAGTGTAAATCGCCTCGACTGAGGCTTTGAAGGCCGCATCGTCAGTGCGCTGGCCTGGGCCGAGAAAAATGCTGTCCCGCGCAATCAGTGAGCGCACCTGATCTGGCACGGCCTCTACGGTGACGCGGGGTGCGCTATAACCCAATGTCAGACCCTCGCGGAGATTCGCAATCTCGTTGTCGATATAAGCTGGTATGGCGGCGAGCCGCGTCAGCGCTTGCGCCCTCAACTCTGGTGTCTCGACCGGCTGCAGATCAAAGACAAAGGGCACCCAGGTATGCCAACTGGTGGTGGTGCTCGCTTGCCACAGCTCGTTGCGGCAGATCCGCAGGGCTAACGAGGCTTCTAGTTCGTCTTTAAGCAGGCCGTAGGTCACCCAATCGCGGCTGCCCACCTCAGCGGGCTTCTCAATCGTTTCAAAACGCGCCAGCCAGGCATCTTCCTGTTGTTGCCATGCAGTTAACCCCGCTAAGGAGTTGTCAGGCAGTCGGTCATGCCGTGACTCCTCGATCGAATAGTAGGTCCCCATGAGTGAGTCCTGCTCCATCCACGCCGCGAGATACTCGTCGGCGAGAGCCTCGATGAGGCTGTTTTCTGGTGTTGCTGGGGAGGGTTCGTGACACGCAGCGAGTGTCAGCGACAATCCGAATGTGAGTAGAAGCCGTGTGGGGCGCATTTTTCTCTCCAGTAGAGCCGGACAGTGATGCCGCATTATGGAACTTCTGGGCCGCGGAAGGAAATGGCCGGCGGCAATACTTG
>CAJWWJ010000081.1 GCA_913048575.1 uncultured Halieaceae bacterium | reverse complement strand
CAGGTGCTGTGGCAACGCCACTAGATGAGCTGGACGCGGTTTGGCAGGCGCTGGTTTTGGGCATGCGAGATTACGTGAACAAGAACGGTTTCCCGGGTGTGGTACTGGGGTTATCCGGCGGCATTGATTCGGCAGTGACCCTCGCTGTGGCCGTCGACGCCTTGGGGCCTGAGCGGGTGGAAGCGGTGATGATGCCGTTTCGTTATACGGCATCCATGAGTATCGAGGATGCGGCCGAACAAGCAAACACTCAGGGGGTGGCATTTAGTAATCGATCGATCGAGCCACTTTATGAAGCCTTTATGACGACACTGGCTCCCGCATTTGAGGGTCTTGAACCTAATATCACGGAAGAAAATTTGCAGGCGCGCTGTCGGGGCGTTCTGTTGATGTCCATTTCGAACAAGAAAAATTTGCTGGTCCTCACAACGGGTAACAAGAGTGAGCTCGCCGTGGGTTACTCGACCCTGTATGGCGATATGGCGGGGGGGTTCGATGTGTTGAAAGACTGTCCCAAGATGCTGGTTTATGCTTTGGCGCGATATCGCAATACGCTGGGGCAGTGCATACCTGAGCGCGTTATCAGCCGCCCACCTTCAGCTGAATTGGCGCCAGATCAGAAAGACGAAGATAGCCTGCCGCCTTATGAGGTGTTGGATCAAATCATCGAGCACTACGTAGAGCGCGATGCGTCCCGTGACGACATGATCACTGCGGGGTTTTCCCCTGAGGACGTCCAACGTGTTGTGAGATTGATTGATCTGAATGAATATAAGCGTCGCCAAGCGCCCGTGGGCGTCAGGATTTCGCCACGCGCCTTTGGCCGGGACCGCCGCTACCCCATTACCTGGGCCTGGCGATCACCCCAATAAGTGGGGGTTACGTCTTAGGGCGATAGTTGAATTGCGGCGGTTTAGGCGGGTCAAACAGACCGAGCGTTGCCTGATTGATCCAAGATCGTTGCAGTCCATCCATCGTGTAGACACTATCGAACTCACATCCCGAGGTGAGGTTAGGATGGTCTGGGTAGTTTTCGCACAACACGGCAATTGAATCTTCGGCTAAGTCATCGAGGCCAAGCAGTAGGTAAGCCTGCCCCATGATAGCGAGCCCATCGGCAACACTCGGTGTCTGTTGCATGTGCTCCACTACGTATTTTCCACGATTCAGTGCGGCCATGTAGGCGCCGCGGCGAAAGTAATAGTTGGCGACATGAATTTCGTTCCGCGCCAGCATGTTCCGCATGTGCACCATTCTTTGCCTTGCATCCGGTGCATAGGCGCTATCGGGAAAACGCGCCAACAGTTGCGCAAATTCTGCAAAGGCTGTTTGAATATGGCTCACGTCCCGTTTGGTATCGTCCGAGGGGATAAAACGCGAGAAGAATCCCGGTTCAATGTCGTACGCGGCCAATCCTTTCATGTAATAGGCGTAGTCGACGCTGGGATGCCGCGGGTGCAGACGGATAAATCGATCGGCGGCCTCATTCGCAGCCGCAAATTCGTAAGCGCTGTAATGAGCGTAGATGAGTTCCAACTGCGCTTGCTCAGCGTATTGACCAAACGGGTACCGGCTCTCCAACCCCTGTAGGCTGCGGACTGCCAGACTGAAATTTTCGTTTTTCAAATGCCGCTGGGCTTCGCGGTACATTTGCTGCTCGCCTGAATCAGCAATCAGCTCGTCATCGTCGCCACCAAACCAAGAGCAGCCCGATATGAACAACAAGAGACTGAGGAGCAACGCTTGAGTCGCGCATCTGGAAAACACCAAGATCATCGTTCCACCGTGATACATTCTGGCCGTGTAGTGTAAACGTAACTGTTAGGGAGTCACAGCGCTTGGAAGAGGAAGTTTTCAACAGTGAAGAAGCACTCAAGGTCGACATTCCTGCCGATTTACACGGAATCAGGTTAGATGCTGCTGCCGCACACTTATTCCCTGATTTTTCGCGCAGTCGACTTGCCGAGTGGATTAAGGCGGGTCGTCTACAGCGCAACCACCAAGCGTCCAGACCGAAGGACAAAGTGGCGGTTGATGACCAGTTGTTACTGTGGCCTGAGACCGAAGATCGCGTCGAATGGGCGCCTGAACCCCTGCCGCTCGATATTTTGTATGAGGACGAGCATGTCATTGTGCTCAATAAGCCGGCCGGGTTGGTGGTCCACCCTGCAACAGGCCATCAGACCGGCACATTGGTCAATGGTTTGTTGGCTCATGCCCCGGAAATGTCCGCGTTGCCTCGAGGGGGTATTGTGCATCGACTCGACAAGGACACCTCGGGGGTCATGTTGGCCGCTCGATCTGCCATTGCGCATAAGTCTTTGGTGGCGCAGCTGGCGGATCGATCGGTAAGCCGCCTATACAGTGCTGTGTGCCGCGGCACGTTTACCGGCGGGGGTACGATCGATGCGCCGATTGGGCGTCATCCCACTTCACGGTTAAAAATGGCGGTCGTAGAGGACGGCAAACCGTCTAGGACGCACTATCGCATTGAAAAACGATTTAGCGCCCATACGCACCTGTCAGTCAGTCTTGAGACCGGGCGAACACACCAAATTCGCGTTCATCTCGCATGGCGTAAACATCCGCTGGTGGGTGACCCGGTTTATGCGGGCCGGGCAATGCGGCCTGCTGGGGCTAGTGATCAATTAGTGGCGGCGCTGACAGGGTTCAGGCGACAAGCGCTGCATGCCCGTCAGCTGACCTTTCTTCACCCTCAGTCACAAGACAGTATGACCTTTGAGACACCGATCCCTGCCGATATGGCTGGGGTATTAGGGTGTTTAGAGCAGGAAGACGCAGTGTGAGGCCATCGCTCTCGTTGATCCTGCCTGAGATCGATATTCCGGGTGTGACGATAGGCGTGACGACTCGGGATGGCGGAGTGGGGAAGGCGCCATTCGATACGCTGAATTTGGGCGACCACGTGGGGGATAATCCCGCGCATGTCAGAGAGAACAGAAGACGATTGCAATCGGTATTGCCGGAGCAGCCCATCTGCTGGCTGCGGCAAGTGCATGGCAATCGAACCGTCTTGGCAGATCATACCGATTGCAGTGAAGCGGACGCGCACTGGACGACGCAACGCCGCACGCCCCTCGCCATCTTAACGGCAGATTGCCTGCCGGTTGTCATCGCCGCAAAAGATGCCTCTTGCGTGGGCATTGCGCATGCTGGTTGGCGCGGCTTATCAAACGGTGTCCTAGAGTCGTTGTTGACAACATTACCGTCAGCACCAGCGCAGCTGTTTGCCTGGTTAGGCCCCGCTATCAGCGTGAACGCCTATGAAGTGGGTGATGAGGTGCGGCAGTGTCTGTGGAGGACGCAGGGGGAAGAGGCACTGCATCATTTTTACCCCTCTGCTCGCACCACAGGTCATTGGATGGCTGACTTGCCGGCACTGGCAACCTTGATTCTGCACCGTGCCGGAATTGACACGATCACCGCAAGCGGCAGTTGCACGGTCGCTCAACCTCGTGATTTTTTTTCACACCGTCGCGACGGCCCTGCAACGGGGCGTATGGCGACAGTGGTGTGGCGCGCTTAATGTGGGACAGACGAGGCGCTCCCTAGCAGTGAGGCGTGGCAGCATGAGATTGCGCAATAACCCCACTTGAAAGGCGATTTGATAGCCCCATATCTTTTCTAGGGCACGTTAGCGCGTTAGTTAACGAGGATAAGGAGAGAATCATGCGCATGGACAAGCTGACACATTCGTTACAGGCCGCGTTGAGCAGTGCGCAATCACTCGCTGTTGGATATGAGCACCCCTTTATCGAACCCACCCATGTTCTTCAGGCGATGTTGGCGGAGGCGGGGTCACCGACGCGGAATCTGTTGCGTGCCGCGGGGGTACAGACGGAGCAATTAGAAAAAGCGGTCGAGCAAGCGCTGCAGGCAATCCCCACCGTATCGGGAAATCAGGATATCCACATCAGCCAGGATACTCAGCGGCTCTTGAATCGTGCGGACAAACTGACACAAGAAGCGGGTGACGCTTATGTTTCCACCGATACGGTCCTACTGGCGATGCAAGACAGTAAGCCTACCGATCGTTTGTTAACGGACGCAGGCGTCACTCGTGAGACATTAGGTCGTGCCATTGAAGCGGTGCGCGGCGGAGACGCCGTCAACAGTGCCGAAGCAGAGGAGACGCGGCAGGCCTTAGAAAAGTATACGTTGGATCTTACGGAGCGCGCAGCGGCAGGCAAATTAGACCCGGTTATTGGTCGTGATGAGGAGATCCGCCGGACGATACAAGTGTTGCAGCGTCGAACCAAAAATAATCCGGTGTTGATCGGTGAGCCCGGCGTTGGAAAGACCGCCATTATAGAGGGTCTCGCTCAGCGGGTGGTCAACGGCGAAGTCCCAGACAGCCTGAGAGACAAGCGTATTCTCGCGCTAGATCTTGCCGCACTGCTTGCCGGCGCTAAGTTTCGAGGAGATTTTGAGGAACGCCTCAAGGCGGTATTGAATGCGCTCTCTAAGGAAGAGGGGCGCATCATTTTATTTGTCGATGAGCTGCACACCATGGTGGGTGCCGGTAAGGCCGAAGGCTCACTCGACGCTGGCAATATGCTCAAGCCGGCCCTCGCGAGAGGGGAGCTGCACTGCGTTGGTGCTACGACACTAAATGAGTACCGTCAGTCTGTTGAGAAAGATGCGGCTCTTGAGCGACGATTTCAAAAAGTATTGGTCGAAGAGCCCAGCGAAGAAGACACGATTGCTATTTTACGGGGCCTTAAGGAGCGCTACGAGGTGCATCACAGCGTTGATATCACTGACAGTGCCATCATTGCTGCGGCCAAACTGAGCCAGCGTTACATTACTGATCGACAATTACCCGATAAGGCGATTGATTTGATTGATGAGGCGGCCAGTCGAATTCGCATGGAGATCGATTCCAAACCGGAGTCGATGGATCGATTGGAAAGACGCTTGATTCAGCTGAAAATAGAGCGTGAAGCGGTTAAGAAAGATAAAACCGCTGCGGCCGGCAGTGAGCTCGAACAGCTAACGCATCAAATTGATAGCATCGAGCGGGAATATGCGGATCTCGAAGAGATTTGGTTGGCGGAGAAGGCCGTCGTACAGGGTGCTGCGCAGATCAGAAGTCTGATCGAGCAAACCAAATTAGACTTAGACGTCGCGCGTCGAGCCGGTGATCTCACCGCCATGTCTGAAATACAGCATGGTGTGTTGCCCGAACTGGAACGCCAGCTAATCTCGGCTGCCAACGTGGAGGCGCCTGAGCCCACTTTGCTCCGCTCTCGGGTGACCGATGAGGAGGTGGCCGAGGTTGTTTCGCGATGGACGGGCATTCCGATCGCAAAAATGCTCGAGGGGGATCGAGAGAAGCTGCTGCGCATGGAAACGACTTTGCATGATCGTGTCGTGGGTCAAAACGAGGCAGTGACCGCAGTCTCCAATGCAGTGCGGAGAGCACGTGCCGGATTAGCTGATCCACAGCGCCCCAATGGTTCGTTCTTATTTCTCGGCCCGACCGGTGTCGGTAAGACCGAACTCTGCAAAGCGCTAGCGGCGTACCTTTTTGATAGCGACCAGGCGCTGGTGCGTATCGATATGTCAGAGTTCATGGAACAGCACTCGGTCGCCCGCTTGATCGGTGCGCCACCGGGTTATGTGGGCTATGAGGAAGGCGGCTATTTAACCGAGGCAGTGCGCCGCCGACCTTATTCACTGCTTTTACTGGATGAGGTTGAAAAAGCACACCCAAAGGTTTTCGATGTCTTATTGCAGGTATTAGAGGATGGTCGTTTGACCGATGGCCAAGGTCGAACGGTGGATTTTCGTAATACTGTTATCGTCATGACCTCTAATTTGGGTTCTGAACTGATTCATGATGCCGGAACGCGTCTGGGTTATGACGAAATTCAAGCCGCTGTAATGGCGCGGGTGAGTGAGCATTTCAGACCCGAGTTTCTCAATAGAATCGATGAGTCAGTGGTGTTTCATTCTCTGGAAAAAGAACACATTCGCGATATTGCGACGATCCAACTCGAGGTGTTAACCGATCGATTAGCGGAGAGATCGTTGCGTTTAGCGGTGAGCGACGATGTCATGGAGCATTTATCTGAGGTCGGCTTTGATCCAGTGTACGGCGCGAGGCCGCTTAAGCGTGCGATCCAGCAGTTGATCGAAAACCCACTCGCACACGCGTTGCTCGCCGGTGACTTCCCACCGGGAAACGAGATCGAGGCAGGGCTAGTCAACGGGACGATTACGTTTACGCCCGGCGCCGCAGTCGGCGAGACGGCGTAAGTCTCGATAATCGCAGTACTGGCGATAAGGTGAGCGATATAGCCGTTACCGACGATCACGGTTCCTATCCAACAAAGGTGCGCGAAGAGGGCACAAAGCGCCACTGAAGATCGGCTATCACCGGTGATCTGTCTATTGGGGCGGAGACCGTTCACGCTGGTTGGTAATCGACAATAATACGAGTGTGGCCGATATGAGACGGATGAACAGAGATAGGTTTGTTCGTTCCGGTCCGACTCCGATGAGTGCGTTTTCATTGATCGAGTTGCTGGTGGTGGTGGGCATCCTGTCGACACTGTTAACTATTGCGATGCCGTCCTGGCAATCGGTGCGGGTCGCGTCTGCGGTGCGTGAGGCGCGAGTCGTTCTCGAGCGTTTGAACCTGCACCAGCGGTATTTTTGGCAGCAACATACGCGGTATGCCGCGACCGACGAATTACCGCCATTAGCGGTGCTGTCCGAGACCGTAGGCCACTACTACCAACTGAGTGTAGAGTCCACTGATGCCGGTTTTCTGCTGCGCCTCGTGAGCACAGTGCCTACTGCGCCCTCGCTTGCGCTGGATCATCGTGGTGTTTGGACTACAACTGATTTGAGCAGCCGGTAGCCATGTGGATTGATTATGCAATAGCGGCCAGTATTGGCTTTGCAGGGCTACTTGGTTTGATGCAGTTAACGGGCGAACTGACGGCGCTGTCGATGTCCGCTTACCAACTCACCATGGCTGGGTTTCTACTTGACGAATTAGCAGCGGTGTCGTCGTGGGAAGGCGTGTCACTCACCTCAGCAGCGCAATTGTGCGGGCCCTCCGAGTGGGGTACTCAGGCGCTTCATTGCGGGATGATAGAGGCGTGGTTGCGAGCTCTCCCTCAGGGAGATCTGTCCGCTGCAGCTGATGGATGGGTGTCACTGACGTGGCAGCAAATGGATGGCAGCTTGATGGTCATCACCCGCTCTGACGCCAGCAATTAGTGTAGAGCATGACGCGGAAGTGACCTCTACGATATCCCATTGTTGTGTCCGTTTAAGCGATCAACGCCTATCGGGTTTCTCACTGATCGAATGCTTGGTGGTCAATGCATTGGCGTTGGTGCTATTGAGTATTCTGTTAACGGCCAGTGCTGACATGATCAGTGCAGCGCAAAAAGCGGGCGATCGCAGCGAACAAGCCATTCGAGCAAGGCAAGTGTTTGATTTTCTTGACTCACTTGTGAGGACGGCGCAGCTGCCAGATACGTGGACAACAGATGACATCACGAGTGAGGGAGAGGCGGTTCAATACAGCCTAATGGACCCCTGTAAGGAGTTTGGAGCGGTGGTGACTCAACCGCATTGGGGCGGTTTCAGAATCGTAGAGCTTGCGAACCTGTCTTGCTTACCCGGCGCCGACACTGGCGTGGGATTGTATGTTGAGCAAGTACTCCCCTGTCCTGATGAATGTGGAGAGGGGGCGGGCTATCAAATTGTCTCGACGCAGTGCCACCTTCACCGCGAGCAAACGGTCGAAAAATTTCAATGGCAGGTTAGCTGGGAGAAAAACATGGAGCGTCCCCATCGATGTCTAGAAAGTGCTGCGTGGGGCAGAGTGCAGCGCATTGTGCTCAGTCATCGGAGTGCTGAAGACAGTATTGAAGGCGTCGCTGTGCTCCGGCTGCAGCAGATCGCACAGGGTTTGGAGGCGACGTATCGCTGGTCTCAGCCTGAAACGATGGTGCTGGGTATCGATGCATGGCAACTCAGCGACTTAAATCGATTCTCTGACCTGACGGGAAAGGAGGCGCGGTTAACGTCTGGGCGCAGCCATGCTGTGCGCGTGAAGGCGATCATCGGGCCGCCGCGTTCTGAAACAGCGCTACCCGGTTTAGCGATCGAAAGGTTACTGGTTTCCGCTGGTCGACTTTCGCGTGGTTAACGTTTTGTCGTTATCTTTACGGCGGGGTTTTTTTGTGACGAGTATGGTCATGACACTGCTCTCGCTGGCAGCGTTATCGATGATGGGTCCCTATCAATACGTACTCGCTGACTGGCAGTTGGCGTATCGAACCGTCAGTTCAGCTCAAGATCGAGATCAGTGTCTGCAGGAGGCGTGCGGCAGCAGCTCCCCTCAGACCACGCGGTGACGCTGGTGGCGGACGGCACGCGTGAGTCTAAAAACCCCGTCAATGCTATTGGACGCACCGAGTAGACGAGTCATGGACTGACGCACTGAATATCCCAGATCCCAGATCACACCTTGAGAGAGCCAGTGGCCTTTCGGTAACAGCCCGCTTGTATTGTGGGGCCTCACTTTGGTGACGATCGATTAGCGGCGGAGTCATGGTGATTGGCGTGCCTGAGGTCGGGTCGTTCAAGGCGCAGCCTTGCGGCGGAGCAGTGTGAAAAGTCTGCTGCATTGATTGTGGTCATTTGTCCACATGACTTGACTTTGCCTTCTATCGACCCAGACAATTGCATTGTCACGCGAGCAGCAACGGCTAGTGGTGAGTACCCTCACACTCTGGCCTACCTTTAGAACGGGATAGTTCTCCAGGCTGTTTGCGGGTTCCGTTAGGTGGCGTTTTAAAGGCCACTCGGGCTCGACACTGCGCTACCTCGCAGGTCACCGATACACGGGT
>CAJWWJ010000080.1 GCA_913048575.1 uncultured Halieaceae bacterium | reverse complement strand
GGGGGTCGCGTCTTCTAATCGGCGCGCATCCAGCGACACGAATACCTTATCCAGAGGCACACACTCTCTCACCTCGCGCACCTGCGCTAATGGACGACCGAAACTGTCGAAAATGAACTTTCCGTTGACCGCGGCCTCACCTGTATTTCGCTGTCGCGCATCCAGTTCAAAGATATGGACCCACATTCGGCCATCCATGTCGGACACGTAACATTTATAATCCCGCCACTGATCGGCCAGTGTTGCAAATGATGAAAACATTAGTAACAAAATCAGCGCGCAAGTGATTGTCCGGCTGCCCATTACCAACACTCCAGAGGTGTTTTGACACCATTTGCCAATAAAGTCAGGACAGGACATCCATCGTCCAGACTTGCCTGGCTCGACAGCGCTGTGGCGGTCAGCGTGAAGCCCACGGCAGTGACGGCCGCCGCTATCTGATAGCGCCCGGCTGCCGTGACGGCAGGATTGTTCGACTCACCTAGCAGGGTTAGATCTGCCGCATACTGGCGCTGATCGAGAAAATACTGCTCCTGCAAATTTGCCAACCGATGGAGCGCAGAGTGCGCCTCAGCTCTATATGCCCGGCCTACGTAGCTTTGATAACTGGGATAAGCAACCGCGGCTAAAATAGCCACGATCATCACCGCAATCATGAGCTCCAGCAAAGTGAAACCCGCGTTAAGTCGCATTATTAGTCTCCGTATTGATAATAGACGCGCTGCGGTGCCAAGGTCTGCTCCGTCGCAATGGTGCCCGTGTTGTCTGCTCCAGACCCTACGCCCACAAGATACAGAGAGGGATTCCATGCATCCGCTGCCTGTTCACTCGAAGGGGGTACCAGAGCCTGCGGCGTATCAGGAAGGCGAGCACCCACGCTCATTCGTATCAACCTACGACCCTCTTGAAGCGAAAATGAATACAGGAAACCTTCACCCGCGGTTACGCAGGCGTCCACATCCTCTAAATTACCGGGCACGAAGGTAGTGAAATAAGCCTTGCCCGCAATGAGAGTGGGGGACGAAAGCGCTTTCTCCGTGGCCGCCAAGGGAACGTACCAGCCGCGCCTCGCGCCCAGGCTTAACTGAGCCGATAGCAACGCATCACTGTCTTCGGCGTTACCAAAAGGATCGCCGGCCACGCTGTATAGATCATTCAAGCGAATTGGACTGGACGCGGGATTATCGGAGGCGCCAAACGTCTGGGTTTTGATATTTCTATCTTGCAGCGCAAATAAATAATTCTGCGTGCCCTCACCATTGGGACGGGTCCGGTTTCCCGACCCCACCAATACCGCATCGTAGGGTGTCTCGCGGACCGTGGTAACACTCTCCTCTTCTCCATCCTGATCAACCATCAGCGTTTCTACTAATGAGAAGGTCGTCTGGGCGATAGACACCTCGCCAAAAAAACGCCGATCATCGGCTACCGTGTTGCCACCTAGCGCCGCAAAGTGAACCGCTGACCACGCGTCCGTGTCGTCGGACGGCATATCGATGCGCCAAATATTCCCCCCCGTATCCGGCACATAAAGCCGATCACTCACCGAGTCCCCGTCGCTGTCCAGAGCGGTGATTTTCGCAGCGATGCTATGCGTCACACCCCAGGGCGTAACATTGGCACCCGGCCCTTCCTCAGCAGAGAAGCGATGCAACAGATCGCCGGTTTGTGCGTCCAAAAAAAACACGGCGCGCCCCATAGTGTCCGGCGTGCCCACGCCGTCCGCATCTTTATTCGGGTCGTAGCCACCTCCAATGATCATCACCGGACCATCCCGTCCCGGAACCTTGGTAATCAGGGGCTCAGACCAACTCTGACCCAACTCTGACATGCCCGGGTTTGCCGAGGTCACCGACCACATCAGCATGGGTGAATCGGGATCTGAGATGTCCAGGGCATAGTAAGCACGCCCCCCACGTCGCAGCCCAAAAAACACCCAGACCTTGTCGGTAGCGGGCTCGATATTGCCATCGGCATCTTCGTCCAACACATAGGCAGCGGCAGCGCCATCAATGCCATACACCGTATGCCCTCCTGTCTGTGGATTACTGCGGAGTTCCTTGAGCGTCGGCAGCATATCGGGGAGGTAATAGGACCAAGCCTCATCGAGGGTGACTCCGTCATCACGGAACATCTGCAGATACCCATGATTGTTTCCCATCAGAATTCTGACGCCTTCGGCCTCACCGAAACTCAGCGCCAGCGGCTTGGAATGAAGTGGGTCTCCAATCACATCCATCCGAATTTCAGATCGATCACCATTGTCATTGTCGTCGTCTACGTCGCGACCTCGTAACCACTCGACATAGCCACTGAGGTCAGCGCTATCAGAAACGCCAATTGCCGACAGCAGAGCCGCCTCTCCGCCCACAGCAGCCGCCAAACTTCCCTCATCTACCTCTATCAAAACACCCGAACTCGTTGAAGGGTCGGTGAGGACTCGTCGACTCCCCCTATCCAACAGATGCTCCAAAGCCCCCCCTACCAACACATCGTTGCCATCGCCGCCGCTCGACGCCTGGGAACAAACAGCCGCCGTCGTCCAGATGGTGCAAGCACCGTCTGCAATGCTGCCCTCTGCATCAATAGCAAGATCCCCATTCTGATCCACCACACGGCCGTCGCTAGCAATGCGAAGTTTTTTCAGATTCCCCACCCATCGCGGTCTATCAGAGGGCAAAAACATGGCGTAATAAACGGCATCGAGGGTCTGGGTTCGATCGAAACTGTTTGCTGCGATCGAGGGAGAAGTAAAACTCGAATTTACGGCGAGAATTTCGCTGAATATTTGCTGTAGAGAGCCCTGCAGAGCAAGCGCATTGTCTGCCGCGTAATACTGCCCTCCGCCCCGTGACGCGGTCTCCTCAAGTAGCTCCGCCGCGTCTGCCGCACCCTGGGAAAATCCGATGGTATAGGTCACCACCTGCTGCTTACCCTGCAAATCGTTATTGACGTCGTTTTGCTGCATCCAACCGGCGACGCCGGCTAGATAGCTCCCGTCGAAACGATCAGTGCTGCTCAAGCCGAGTTCCGATCGAATCAAGCTATCGTAGCTGTTGTCACGAGTGGGCTCGCCGTCAGTGATCAAAATGACATACGACTGTGGCTGGCAGCTCTGCATCGGACTCGCGTAACGAGAGCCCACAGTGACACTCGCATCCGCGGCAGGCGTCAGTCCGCCTGACTTACTTCCTCCCAGCACGCTACCGCCCGAGTAATAACGATAAGCCTCGAATAAGGATTCGCAGAGCGGTGTCCATGTATCGGCGGTCAGTGTATTGATGGTATTCACAAGCGCAGTGCGATTGGGGTCCGTCATTTCCCGAATACCTGCCACGATCCGACCACCATCATCATCACCCACCGCGAGCTGGGAGTTTGTATTGCGATTGAACACCCCCAACCCGAAATCAACCCCTGGGGTCGTATTGACTAGACTCGTGATGGTGTCCCTTGCAATCGCGATGCGTTGACGCTGGATTTCCTCTTGAAAATAACGCAGATAAGTCAGATAGTTTTCGGTAAAGATTGTTGTCGCGTCGCCCTGCCCAAAGTCCGTCTCCTCATAAGATGCTGAGGCAGCCGCCTCTCGTTCCACCTGGTTCGCACTAACAGATACGTCGTCAAATGGCTCGTCGGCATCACCATTTTGGGGGAAGCCGCTTCCTCTAAATAGCGGGTTAGACGCATTCGGTGCATTGTTGGCGACCGATCCATCCAAATCAGCAGCGCAGTCAATGACGGAAGTTCGCATTGTGGCGTACCCGAAAAAACCGTCTACGAGCGGGACCCAAGTTCGTGACCCCCACCAACCACCGGTTCTAAAATAGCGGAAATTGCTGGTAAAACGCCCCTCATAATCGAGCACGGAATAGCCGGGGTTGTCGGGATGAGGGTCAGTGCTGCTAGCGCAGGCGTTATTTTGCGGTAGCACGTACCGAGGCTCCGAGGTGCTTCGTGGATCTGGATAGTTATCAACATCAACCGCGCCACGAACATAATACAACCTGTTTCCGCCATAACCGGTGTAGTCAAAACTGGGGTCAAAGGGCTCAGCGGCAACGGCTTCCTCTGTCCGCATCGAGCCTGAATTATCGAAAATAATCAGTACCTGAGGGCGCCCTTGTCCCGTCGACAGACCATCCGCCACATAGAGCTCAGTATCATCCGAGCGAACTTGGGCGACTAATAGTGCAAGCCCGCAGACTAATATGAGGGCATCCAGCCTCTCTCTCTGCCATCCCTGGCTTCGCATGATCATCCTCCTGATATATCAAGCACCGGCTGTTCAATCCCCGCCAAGACAGACAGGCTGCCCCGACTATTTTTTCCATACGTCACCGCACTCTGCAGTTCACTGTGTCGACACGCAACGATGCCGACTGCGGTAGCCGAGCGAGACCGACGGCATTGTGTTTCAACGCGAAAAGTCAAAGTGTTGACGACTCCCGATAGATCCGGCGCGATAGCAACGCCCGCATTGTTAACCAAAGCGCTCCCACCTCTAGCCAGACGCTGGGACTCCACAAATCCAGCTTGGGCCCCGTTAGCCAAATGCCATGCTTCGGAGCGCGCGTTAGTCGCTGCGGTCATCTGCACGGTCATTCTGGCGCGTGTTGCCAGACCCACGGCGATCATCGTCAGCACTAACAGCACGAGAAATACCACAATAATGACAATCCCCTCCTGCCGCTTCACTTGTCCGTTCTCCGAGTCGTGAGCCAGGGGTTCTGCACCATAATCGTGGTGGATACCCGTTTTCTTCGATAACCATCGTCGGCGAAACTCATATCGCCGCCCGGCATCTGGTAGGTCCGAGTCCCTCCTGCGGAGTAACTATTATCTTGGGTTTGCGCCCTAAGCAATAAATGCAATCTAACGGCAAGAATTTCAGCTCTCTCCCGCTGATCCCACATCGCATCGGTGACATCCGTGGAGGTGAGATACGCGTCTACGGAACCGTCGCCATTCGAATCTAAGCCAAATTCAAACTGCACCGCTTCCACGCCTTCCGCGAGCATCTCCGCCTCCTCCATCAATGACCCTCGCGTTAACGAATGACGAAAAAGCGCTGGCTCGCCCAAGTCATTGTCGGCGACGTAATAAACGCGGTGCTGATACTCGTAAATCCGACCACCGGGCAACACGGGCGGGAGCTCGTCGCCTCCGAAAAAATGAATCTCGTTGATATTGACTATCGCGTAGTAGCGATCTGCAGAGAGCGCACTGGCAACCTCAGTCCCTTCGAGACGCTTCAGCTGCAGCACATCCGAGTCCCCTTGCGTGCTCAACTCGCAGCTGATCAGAGAGCCAGAAACTTTTCTCGCCGCCCACAATGTGCGGAAGTTCCCGATGCCATTCGGAAAGCTGCCATTATTGAGCCCCCCGCCAACACAGTCCGCACCGGTGATGGTCGCTGGTGCGACCGCATTAGCACCCGTAATCAAGTCAACGCCGGTGAGATCTGAGAAAAAACCGGTCTGCGCGATGTCCTCTTCCATCATGCGCAACGCGAGCCGGGCGGTCTCCTGGAGCTGGTTAAGCTGTCCTGTGGATTGAACGCTAGAGGAGGACATCTCCAGCACTGAGAAAGTCGCCGTCATGAGAAATAAGCCCACGACGAGCGCTATCAGGAGCTCGGTGAGGCTCAACCCACGCTCCCTAATCATATTGAGTCCACGATCCTAGTGGCGATTCTGACGCTACGTCTGCGAGCATCGGCCACACCGCAGAGGGCGGCGGTACCCCCGAGAGCGCCATCAGTGGTCTCGTCCATACCCCGCCAAGAAACCACGACCTCCACCTCGCCCTTCGCCGCAGTGATACAACCTCGCATCGCGTTTGCACTTCCGACATTGCGGTCATCAATTTGCTCATCGCGCCCGAGGAGCATCTCCTCCCATCGATACTGATCCCACTGACGTATTTCTGCAGGAGCACAGAGCGAATGATCAAAGTCGAAAGAGGCGCATGTTCTGGCTGGGGGCACAAACACGCCCATGCCATAATCCCGAGAAACGTAGGCGGCTACCTGAGAGGCGTTAACGCGCATTCGCTCAACGATGTCTGTCGCGAGCGCGTGGGCTTGGGTGTACTGAAAAGACTCGTAGCTGCTGCGCTTGGCGACCAGATGCAGTTGAAACACACCCAGCAAACCGACAGAGACCACCACCGTAGAGATCATAACCTCTATGAGCGTGACACCATCCTGACGTCGTTTCATATATGCATCCGTGCACAATTCACTCAACGGTGTGTTGATACTACGCTATCACTCGACAGGTCTCATCTGGAATAATGTTACAAAATCAGGGCGTTTCTACATCGTTGACAAGGAGGTAACGATGTCAAATCTTGCTAGAGGCCTGAGCCTCATTGAGCTGCTGATCGCACTCGTGATCGCGGCCATACTTATCACGATAGGCGCCCCTTCGCTGAACAGTCTCTTGGACCGGTTCCGAGCGGAGAATGCGGCTAGTCAATGGCAGACTGATCTCGTCTATGCGCGCCAGGTGGCCGTCGCCTACCAAACCAACGTGACACTGTGTCCCCGTTCAAGCGACGCCGGCTGTGATGGCGACTGGGCGGCGGGCTATACCGTCTTTATTGACGTCAATAGTAACGGCAATCTAGAAGCGGGCGACGAGGCTCTGCATCAGCGTGGCGCAATTGATCCTCGCGACCACGTTAAACCGGGTGCACCCCCACAATTTCATTTCAATGAGGACGGCTTCTCCACCGATACGGGCATCCTGGTTTACTGCCCAAGCAGTCCCGGCAATCTAGCGAGTCGCGGTGTGTCCGTGAGCAGCACAGGGCAGGCGCGGCAAATCCGCAATGGACTGAATTGCGAGTAAGCGTCCCTGGTCAAACCATGCCGTGCACCATCTTGGTCTCGAGCAGATCCTCGAGGCCCATCTCACCACCCTCTCGGCCGTTACCCGAAGCTTTGTAGCCCCCGAAGGGAGATCCGTACTCATAGGCACCACCGTTAATGTGCACAGCACCTGCGCGCAGCGCGCGCGACAGCCTTGCCGCCCGATCGGGGCTACCGGTTTGCACATAAGCGGCGAGGCCATAAGGGGTATCGTTGGCTATCGCCACCGCCTCTTCCTCAGTATCGAAGGGAATAATGGTCAATACGGGGCCAAAGATTTCCTCCCGGGCGATGCGCATGGCGTTATTCACGTCAGCAAAGATAGTTGGCCGCACATACCAGCCGGCATCAAAGCCCTCGGGGCGACCCAAGCCACCCGCAACGAGCTTGGCGCCCTCATCAATGCCGACCTGAATCATGTTCTGTACCCGGTCAAACTGGATCTGATCAAACAGCGGACCAATGTGCTCTCCCTCCTGTTCGGGATCACCCACCTCCGTCGTTGCCGCAGCGCGCCGGGCGATCTCAACGGCTTCGTCATAGCACGCGCGCTCGACCAGCAAACGAGTCGGCGCATCGCAGGATTGCCCGGTGTTAAACATGCACTCGGCAACCGACTGGGTCACCCGCACCTCGAGATCACAGTCTGCAAAGACTAAATTGGGCGATTTACCCCCAAGCTCGAGCGTGACGCGCTTTACTGACTCTGCGGCGTCGCGAGTCACGGCGGTCCCCGCCCGGGTAGAGCCGGTAAAAGACATCATCTGAACGCCGGGGTGCCGGGATAAGGCGGAGCCCACTACCGGTCCGACACCGTTCACCAGATTAAAGACACCGGCCGGTACGCCTGCCTCATGCAGGATCTCTGCGTACAGCATGGCCGAAATCGGGGTGTGTTCACTCGGCTTAAGGACGCAGGTGCAGCCTGTAGCGATGACCGGTAATACCTTGAGTACCACCTGATTGATGGGCCAATTCCACGGAGTAATCAGACCGCAAACGCCGATCGGCTCCCTGAGCAGCACCTCACCGTTATCGAACCGCTGCTGTTCCTCAAGCTCTTCCAACGCCGCCATAAAACCGTCGAGATGCCCAATCGCCGCATCTGCCTGTGCCGCTCTCGCCATGGTGATCGGCGCGCCCATTTCGAGACGCATAGCCTGCGCAAGCTCCTCAAACCGCCGCTCGCTCACTTCACGGATCCGTCTTAGCAGATCGAGGCGCTCTGATTTTTCAGATTGGCCGTAATGTCCGAAAGCCGCTGATGCCGCGGCCACCGCTCGATCGATATCGGCCTCATTGCCCAACGCGACCCCCCCGATCTGCTGGCCTGACGCCGGGTTCAGTACAGGCATGATCTCGTCCGATACGGGCTCGACCCACTCTCCATTAATGTAAAACTTCAGCAAGTTATCCATAGCTCTTTACCCCCTCGAAATGACTCACGCCCGCAACCATTTTGGCAGCATCTCGGCTGCCACGGTAACGTGTTCGCCCACAGACACCAGACCAGGCACCTCTACAACCCCCACTAAACCCCGACAAAATTTGGCCGCCTCGATAAAATCGCTGTCACCCAACTTCTTCCCCGTGCTGGCCTTATGGCCCTCTGCTATGTAATGGGACATTCTGCTGCACGGTGGGTTGTACTCCTCCACCATCAATACCACACCCCCCTCAAAGGTGAGGGTCGTGCCTCTCGGTAAGCGAGAAAACGTGGGCACATCGGCGATACTCAAATTCACCGCCACATCGCCCGCCGTCAATGGCGTGCCGAGACTCAATGTTTCGGAGACCCGATTCAGATCTTCCTGAGCCACAGCGGACCACTGCCGCTCGTTGCGCCGCTCCGTGCCGCCGGGCTGCTTATCGGTGAGATCCCAAGCCCTGCGGCTCAGGCCGCGGTGTCGGTCACCGACAATGCCATCGAGCGCGAATTCCAGTTCGGTCTGCTCCGCCTTACTCAGCACTCCTGGGGCACCAAGAAAGGCACTGATCACTCTACCCTGCATTGACGTCATCGCATGACCGCTTTATCTAAGAGATCCGACATTTTGACATGACAA
>CAJWWJ010000079.1 GCA_913048575.1 uncultured Halieaceae bacterium | reverse complement strand
CAGCAAAGGTTGCACCTTCAGGGGTCACATCGGTGACCATCTCGGTAATCGGCACGCCGAATCGCTCGGCACGCGCCATCGTCTCTGATAAGTTATCCACCTGTATCACCGTCACGACCGCCGTCGGTAATGCTGCATTGGGAGAGGGGGCATTAGGGTGCTCAATCAAGAATAGCCCTCTCGGCTCTTGCGAAGTCGACAACAACGCTCGCCGGAGAGACACTGACGCATCGATATTGAATACCGCACCCAGAAATGGCTCGCCGTTGGGAGGCAGCGTTCCCTCAAAATCGAGGCTAAAGCCAATAACCTCGGTAAAAAATTGAATCGATCGGTCGATATCGGGTGTCATTAGGGAGATGCGTTTAATACGCGGAGTCTCGTCAGCCATAACCTCCTCAGACACGAGCCCTGCAAGAAAAAGGGCGGCAACAAGACCTCCGGTGAGCGCATGCAGTGTGAGCATTCGTGGGGCTTGACTCACTGAGCAGCGGGATCGCTGAAGAATTGCATAATCGCGCCGTCAGGTGTCTTGAGTGAGAACAGCTCGACCGTACCCACTCCACCCAGTGAGGCGGTGGCGATATCGCGGGTAATGGCGCCGCCTCGCGCTAGCACCTGGCTTTTAGCGCGCTCAATATCCGCTACCGGATAGCGCACCGCGAGAATACCCAGATTCGGCGCGTCGCATTGATCAGCGTAATCGAACCCATCGATTCCCATCACTTCGATCATTTCCATACGTCCAAACTCCCCCTCAACCGGATAGACAATACCCGCGCGGTAAGGGATGGAGGTGGTGAGACTCAGTGGAATACCAATTGGCGTTGGCGTGGGGGTCTTAGCCGTGTATGGCTTGCCTTTATAGAAGGTGTCGAATCCCAGTACCTGCGTGAAAAAATCATAGGCGACGTCGCGGTCTGCCACCATTTGCATCATATTAAACGGGGCGGTCATGCGCTCGAAGTCGGGAATCGTCTCGGGCAACGGCGGACTTAAGCGGTCATAAGTCTGCACCTGCACGCCATCAGGACCCCGGTAAATCACTACCCGAAGATCAGATTCGCCAAATTTCAGTGCGGTAATCGGTGTCTCGGTCCACCAACCCAGACGAATAGCATCATCGTAGATCGACTGCATATTCTTCACCCGGATCATCATGCTGAAATAGCAACCTGTATCCCAAGCCCGAGACCCTGGCCGCATCGGCTCGCGCCGACCCGCCGCCTCAAAGGTCACCAACCGAATCTGCCCAAAGTCACCCCCCATAGGCGCGCGGAGTAACCGATAGTGCCCGCTCGCTGAGGCAGGCAACCCCCAGGCGGCAATCGCTGAAGCTGACAAGGCCCCTCGATCAAGCGTTTCATACCCTCCAATCTCGGTGAAAAACCGGGCGGTGACATCCAAATCAGTCACGCTCAACACCGCTTCGCGCCAAGGCTTCTCTGTGATCGGCTCCACCGCAACCGCCGGTGCGATTGCTGTGGCAGCAATGACCACACAGCCGTTGAGAAAAGTGCATACAGATCGAAATAAAGTAACGTGTCGTGTCATAGTTGATGGCTACCTTTTTTTATTTTGCGATGAGTCGTTAGCATGCTATTGCTCTTATATTTGGGCCTTTAATCGTTCACCAAGATGACTTTTCCAAAATGTTTTCGCTCGTCCACCATTTGATGGGCACGCTGTAATTCAGACATCGGCAATACTGTATCCACCCACGGCGTGAGCTCACCACTGGCAAACAACGGCAACGCGTGTTGGCGAAAAGCAGGCATCGTTTGCGTCATAAAGGTGGGGCTGGTTGAGATACTCATCGACAACAGCTGAATGTTCAGAATGCCAATTCTCAAATTAAAAGTAATGTCGCGGCCCCCCGTGCTGCCAAACATGACCACACGTCCGTCCATACCCATTGCGTCGATTAGTTGGTCGGCGGTTGCATCGCCGATCGTCATTAGACCAATATCCATCCCCTCACCATTGGTAAGATCGGCCACGCGCTCCGACACGGACGCTTGGGTGTAATTGACCACCGCATCGCAGCCGCTTGACGTGGCCTGAGCCAACTTGTCGTCACGGCTTGCTGTGCCCAGCGTCCAACACCCCGCCTGCTTGGCCAATGCGAGCGCGGCACTCCCCACGCTGCCTCCCACTGCCTCTATCAAAACGCGATCACCCGCTTTCATGCCTCCAACGGTATAGAGCGCATGCCACGCCGTCAGCCAGCCGACCGGAATCGCCGCCCCTTGCTCAAAGCTGAGGTTGTCGGGCAATGGCATGAGATGATCTGGATCGCAATCCACCACCTCCGCATGCGCACCGCGCACGCGACCAAAAACCCGGTCGCCCTCCTGGAAATCGACCACCTCACTACCTACTTGCTCAATGGTACCGGCGACTTCCATTCCCATGATGAAGGGCAGTTCTTGGCCACTGTAATCACCCGCACGCATGCGAACCTCAGCAAAATTGATGCCACTGGCGCCAACGCGAACGCGCACCGCTTGAGGGGCAAGATCGCCCAGCCCTAAGGCCTCCCAGACCATGACCTCTGGCCCGCCAAAGCGGTTGACTCTATATCCATTTGCCATCTTAGGTCGTTGCCTCCTGACTCATTCGTCGTTCAATTTCTTCCACCTCAAGCCCAGAAGGTAACGAATCTAAGGTGAGATACAGCAAGCCGGCTAGCGTCAAGGGCACACCCACTAAGAGGGCGTAACCCAGATGCCAGCCCCACGCCTCAATCGCCAATGACACGCTATAAGGCCCCGCTGCCGAGCCCAACACCACGGCTAAGGAACCACAGCAGGTCATCGCCAAAGCGCGTATTCTGGTGGGAAAGACTTCCGCCAAATAGGCAAACTTCACCGCGGCTGAGCCGTAAAAAAACATGCTCATCAGCGCATACACCAGCAAAATATCGCCGAAGGTCTCAGGCACCCACACCAACACTTGAAAGAGGATGGAACCGAGCAGCGTCCACAGCACAACAGTATTACGTCGTGTCCAGACATGCTCTCCGATCCATGCCGCCAGAACATAGCCCAGCACACCAATGCCATTTCCGGCACCAATTAACAGCGAAAAATTAAAGGCATCTAACCCTCTTACGTCGCGCAGAAAACTGGGGAATAAAAAAATCGACGCCGCATAAGCCCAAACAAATAAAAACTGCGCTGAAAATAACGTGGCCGCCCGTCCGCGCATGTCCGCGGCCCATAAGTCAGCCAAAGCGGCCGGTGCCTGCACAGATTTAGCTGCCATCGCGCGCGGGGGCTCGCGCAAATAATGACGCACCACCCATACCAAGGGCAGGCTGATCAGACCGACCAAAAACAAGTGTCTCCAGCCATAATTGGTGAGCAACCACATTGACCAGAGCGAGGCGAGCGCCCAACCGAGGGGATACCCTATTTGCAGCAATCCCATAAACAAACCGCGCAAACGCGCGGGCATCTCCTCGGTAATAATGGCACCGGTAATGGGATAACTCAGGCCACCGACCGCAATACTCGCCCCTCTTAATAGGGTCAGCACTATCACGCCGGGGGCCACACTGATTAAGGTCACGAGTACCGATGAACCCAGCAAGGAAAATTGGAACATCGGCAACCGCCCTACCCGATCTCCCATCCAGCCGAGACCAAGGAGTAAGGCGCCACCAATCAAAAAGGCAATCGACACAATGGCCATGACCTCACTTAAAGTCAGCTCAAATTCTGCTCGAATAGCCGGGACTGCATAGCCGAATAACGCTAAATCCATTTGCGCCGTGGTGTAAGCCACCATGCAAATGAGGAAGGCGCGCAGCGGATAGCCCTGCACTGTCTGAGGCACTGTCTGAGGCACTGTTTCAGACACTGACCCACATCCAGCGGTAACCATCGGGCGCCGTAAAAGTGCAGGAGGACTCGCCAAACTCATTGGCCGCCGCGCGATAGTCAGTGACACCGGGTAAAGCCGCTTCCTCGACAGAGCTGGCGCGATAACTGTATCCCGATAGACCTCGCTGACCAGCTTGACTCAGCGCCCGGTGATCCGGCGTCGCGAAGTAAGGCGAATAGACTTGTAATAAGCCGGTAGGGCAATCCGGAGCACGCAGCCGTTCGACCCGAAATAGCTGCCCCGCCTCTAGCCTGAGAGCACGCTGTGTGGGGGGTTCGTCACCCGAATCATGCGCTTCGCCATAAGGCGCCGTCTCTAGACCAAAGACGGTTTTATAGAACGCCGTATCAAAAGCGCCGGTAGGCTGAACCACGTTGGCATGGCTTCCTTCGCTATTTTTATACGGCAGGGTGAGATCAATCGTGCCGAAACCGGGTCGGTCAAACCCGCCACGTTGGATAAAAGCCACGCGGCCATCAGGATCAAAATAAAGTGTTTCTCTGAGACCCACAAAGGGCGTTTGTAACGTCACCGGCGGGGGTGGATGTGCCAATGGCGCAGAGACTAAGTCTGATAGCCAACGATCCGTCACCTCACTGCGGTAGCCCTGCAAGCTGTCACGGAGTTCCAGAATATCTGCGGTGTACAGGCCCATCCACCGACTGCCTGTCACCAATGGCCGCTGCGCGCCTAAACCCTCTCCGGCTAGTTCTGACCAACACTGTAGCCTCACCAGTCCTGTTTGGTGGGCGGCACAACCCGCATGCCGCAGGCGAATTGATTGCAACTCGGCGTGATGTCCATATAGCGTGCTGGCCTCACCGGCACTCAAAGCGCCTTCGTTTATTGGCTCAAACCCCAGCGCATGCCAAAACGCTAACAGCCGCTCCCGTTCCGACGTGCGGGTAGCAAACACAAATTCGTAAAGGCCGTTAACAACGCTCATTGTGCGTCACACACTGTCACCACCTACCCGGATCACAGCACGGCCGAGTAGTGCCCGCGCCTCCCAAGCACGATGCGCCTCTGCAATATCGGACAGATCAAACGTTTGCTCTATGGGGATACGCCAAGTGTGATCTGCCAGGGCTTGATGTGTCGCAGAGACTTCGGCGCCACCGCTAACCGCCTGGTGAAAATACTGCACAAAACCGGACACCGAGCAGCTCTTACCGATCAATAGGGACGGCGAGACGGGTGGCGCCTGCCCCGCACTGGCACCTAGGTAAATGATGTTGCCCAGTGGGGCCACTGCATCGAGATTCATCGGCGCTCGGGGACCGGCATTGCCATCGAAGATGACGTCGGCGCCGCGGCCATCGGTTAATGCCTTGACACCCTCGGGCCAGTCATCTCGCAAATAATCAATCACCGCATCCGGTCCAAACTGCTCAGCAAAAGCGAATTTGTGTTCGCCGCCGACTAAACCAATCACCTGAGCACCGGCTGACTTAGCGATCTGCATCACCAAAGCGCCCACCGCACCCGCTGCCGAGTGCACCACCACCCACTGGTCAGGCTCTACCTTGGCGGCACTATGCACTAACAGCCAGCTGGTATAGGCGCAGGTCGAAAAGCAGCACGCCAAGGACCAATCAAAGTCATCAGGCACCGCCACCAACGCCTGCGCTGGCACGATGGCATAGTCAGCGTTGCCCCCCCAGTGCCCATTGGTCGCCACGCGTTGATCCAATAACGTCGTATCGACGCCCTCTCCCACCGAGTCAACACGACCAGCAAATTCAAAACCGGGAGTAAAAGGGTAGCCAGGGTGGTTCCATTTGATGCGATCCGCACGCGCATGATTATCAAGTGGGTTAAGTGAGGCATAGGCGACTTTAATGCGCACTTGACCCGCTCCGGGATCAGGCCGTTCAGCCTCCTTCAGCGTCAGCACCTCTGGCCCACCTGGTTCTATCACCACCACTTGTCTCATAACACTGCCTCAACACCTATCGGGTTCAGAGTAAATTTGATCGGTTGTTATATCAATAAGTCATTTTCGGCGATTCGTACCTCGAGCCGTATTTTGAGGCTGCAAAATTCGCGATTTGGAACCATTGTTTGGCGCTTGCGTATTTAAGTCTATTGGTATATCAATAGAGCATTGGTGTGGTGCTTAGGAGTGACTAATGTCCGGTAGCAGCTTCGCCAAGCCACTAAAAACATAATATTGAGGCACCCCCATGACGCAAAATATTAGACTAACGCTGTTCTCAGCAGTGGCGCTTGCCATCGCTGGCACACTGCCGAGTACTCCGGCCCTGGCACAAGAATCCGCGGCACTCGAGGAAGTCATTGTGACGGCTCGAAAGCGCGAGGAGAACCTGCAGGAGATCCCCATTGCTATCACGGCGGTGTCTGCAGCCGACATACTAGAAGGTGACGTGACAGGACTAGAGGATATCGCTGCCCTGGCCCCCGGTTTCTACTTCTTCAATCAGGGCGGGAGCCAGCCTGGTCGTTATAACACCCAGCTGCGATTCAGAGGGCTCAATCAGGCCCAGTTCTCACCCAGCTTTGAAACCGGCGCGCTGTTTGTAGATGGCGTATACGTGCTGAATGGGGGTACCTCGCTGTCCTTGATGGACATTGAGCGTGTTGAGGTCATCAAAGGGCCTCAGGCCGCCTACTTTGGTCGGAATACCTTCGGCGGTGCAGTCAACTTCATTACCCGTGACCCCAGCATGGAGGAGGTCTCGGGCGAAATCTCAGTATCGGGCACCGACCGCAATCGGTTTGATGTGTCGGGCATCGTGGAGGGGCCCATAATTCAAGACAGCCTTGCAGGTAGCTTGAGCTTCCGAATGTATGACAAAAAAGGGCAATTCACCGCCTCAGATGGCGGTACTCTCGGCGACGAGGAGACGTGGGCGCTCAATGGCAAACTTGTTTGGCAACCGACCAATGCGCTCACCGTCAAACTAAGAGCCGCCTATACCGAAGATGACGATGGTCCGCCCGCGCAAGCCTATATTGCGGGCAGAACAAATGATTCGTGTGCTGGGAAAACCATTCAAGTGAAAGCCGGCGGCACGGCTAATCCCTATAACTTTATTTGTGGACAGGTGCCGGGCGTCGGTCAAGCTGTGCCTGTAACCGGCAGCAACGTTATCGATGGCAATACTCAGCTGCCGACCAATTTGCTGAACCTGTTTGGTTTTGGTCCACTCAATATTCAGGAAGCTTACGCTAATCAAGATCTGCCTTCCGGGGTCCCCTCAATGGGCCGTCTGGGTCTGCTTCGTGAAACACTCCGGCTAAGCGCCCACATCACCTATGAAATCAATGACTACTCCATCGATTTCGTCGCTGGCCATAACGATCAAAAAGCGAACTTTGTGCGAGATTTTGATCTCAGTGGCTTCTCCAACGGTTACTCCTCAGATCCTCAGAGCCTGGATGACACCAGCTTTGAGCTCCGTCTCACCTCACCACAAGATGGCCGGCTGAGATGGTCACTGGGCGTCAACCACTATGAGCAAGAATTTACTTCATCGCTGGCTGGCGGCAACTTCTTTTTTGGGTGCTTCGGAGCCGAGGGCGGCAACACTAACTCTCCCTGTCTCAATGTGGGGGGGCTCACCGTTGGACTCGGCCCATTCGCTAACTCTTGGGCGCAGTCAGATGAGACAGAAGTACTGGGCGTCTTCGGGTCGGTGGACTTCGATATTACCGACAGGCTGACAGTAACCCTTGAGGGACGTCAACAAAATGACTCGCTCACAAAGGGAGGCGTTATCTCCGAAGAGGGCTTGCTGAACGGATCCACTGAACTGGAATTTAAAGAATTCCTGCCCCGAGCGATCGTTCGATATCAGCCGTTCGATGGCACGATGCTCTATGCAAGCTATGCTGAGGGTATTGTTCCTGGCGACATCAATATAGAACTGGTCAATGCCGATGCACAAGAACTCGCGCAATACGTAGAAGCGTTTCCCAGTTTAGGGGTCGCACTTCCGCCAGAAGAAATTGAAAGTATTGAACTCGGTTGGAAACAAACCTTCGCAGATGGCTCAGCCTACTTCAATGCTGCGGTTTATTTCTCGGAATGGACCGGCATCAAAGGCAGATCGAGCGTAGCCGTTAATGAAACCTGTTCCTCAGCTGATGTTGCCTCCTCAGCTCCCGGTTGTTCCTATAACGGTGTGATTGGAGACGAGACAACGAAGCAACTCGAAGATGCTAATGGAGATCCAACAGGGCCACTTAAAAATGCTCGAAACGTTCTCCTCGATGGTGATGCTGACCTCTGGGGCTACGAGATCGAGATTGGGGGTCAGATTACCGATAACTGGTCGGTAGATTTCAATTTGGCTTACGTCGACACGGAATACACTCGTTATCGTTACAACTTCGGCGAGGCGCGGCTTGGCTACTCCGACATGCGCGGTAACTCCGTTCCGCGAGTACCCGAATACACCGCCTTCGGCACAACAACCTACAACTGGAATATTGGCGAGGACATGGGGGCATTTATCCGTCTCGATGCTAACTACTTCGGTAAAACCTATACCGAAGAGCGCAACCTCAATTGGATGAAGTCTTACACGATTTTCAACCTACGAGGCGGTATCGAAACTGACGCCTACCGATTGGAACTGTTCGTGACTAATCTGACCGACGAAGACTCGTGGGCCAGTGGCGCTCGCTTTTCAGACACCGCGTTTGCCACCGATTTCGGCAACTTCTTTGTTGAGCAAGGGGTGAATGTCTCTCCCAATGACAAGCGCGAAGTTGGCGTAAGAGTGCAGCTCAGATTCTAGATCTGACACTGCATCGTTTTTAGCGTTGTGACTTACCGGCCGGGGTAACCCGGCCTTTTTTATGCCCGTCAGAAAAGCAGTAGCGCGTTAGTGGTAATGCCGACGCTTTGACATCTTTCCCACGCCCGCATTAAAAGTGTTGGTCGGATCGAGGGCCCGATAAAAGGCGGCGTGGTCATGCTCTGCACAGTAGAGGTGCCCCACATTATGCTCCGCCGGATATTTAGCCCCAATATCGTCGAGCAACTCCATCATGCGACGCTTCACGTCCTCAGGATCCACACCCGCCT
>CAJWWJ010000078.1 GCA_913048575.1 uncultured Halieaceae bacterium | reverse complement strand
GCATGGCGTGCGATAACAATCAGCTGGCGGCGGTCGATGCGGCGCTTCGTGCCTTTCGCGCTACCAGCATTGTTTGCCAATCATGACCAATGAGATACATCGCGGGCACCAGCAGCAGACTCACAAACAGCGCAAAGAACACCCCAAAAGCCAGCGACAACACCGCAGGCTTCAAAAACTCTGCGCTGGTGGACTGCTCTGCCATAATCGGAATCAAGCCGATAAACGTCGTGAGCGTTGTCAAGAAAATAGGCCTAAAGCGGCTCACTGCGGCCATCACAATCGCTTTCGGAGACGGGTGGCCCTCACGTTCTAGCCGCCGAACATAATCGATTAGCACTAGGTTGTCGTTAACGACCACCCCCGCCGCCGCGCCAATGCCAAAGTAGGAAAACAGCGCCATCGGCAAATTGAAAATCAAATGCCCAAACACCGCCCCCATAAAACCGAAAGGCATCGCCGTCATAATGAGAATCGGCAAACTGTAGGAGCGAAAGGCGACCGCAATGAGCGCGTAAATGACAAAAAGGGCAATCGTGTAGAGCGCGATGATTTCATCAAAGAACTCGGCCTCGGCCTCTTGCGACCCCCCTTTCAAGACGCGCAGCCCAGGATACTGTTCGCGCAGCGTGGAGAGGTAACCGTCCTCCACAGCCGAATTAATCTCGCTTAGCGACTCGGGCTCCACCGTCGCACTCACCGTCACCACGCGCTCACCATTACGCCGAGTAATCCGCCGAGTGGCTTGCCCTACCTCGACCTCGGCTACCGACAAGAGCGGGATCAGTCGGCCATCAGCCGTGCGAATGCGAAAATCCTCAAAAGACGCCAATGTGCCGCGTGCGGCTTTGGGATAGCGAACCATGACCCTGACGTCGCCGTTCTCGCGGGGTAAACGTTGTACCTCCTCGCCATAAAAAGCCTGTCGCACCTGCGAAGAGACATCAGCCAAGGTCACCCCGAGCTTTTCTGCACCGGGCTTTAAGTGGAAACGCATCTCTGGCATCGCGCCCCACTGGTCATCCCGAATATAATAGGCCTTGTCGTACTCACGGAGGTGATGCTGCAGGGTCCGACTCGCTGCATTGAGCGTCTCCAGATCATCGTGCTGCAACAAGAAGGTAATACTGGCCTCACTGTCACCGAGGGTGTAGCGGACATCCACTTCGTCTGCATCAGGAATTTCGCCGGCTAGCTCGACAAATCGCTCAACCGCCTCGCGGCTGCTCAAGTCTCGCTGCCCCGGCGGAACCAACTGAATAATGGCCACGACACTGCCCCGGCGGGCACGGGTATACCAGCCTTCAATGAGCTCACCAGAACCTTTGCCCTCCGCGGCGTCAACATTGAGTTCAGCGACCAGCTCTTTTTCCGCGTCTTGCAGTTGCCTCAGCACCTCAAGAGAACGACTAAAGGGGGTTCCAGGGGGCAACGTGACATCGATAGAGACTTGCTCTGTTTCGACCTGCGGGGAGAAAAAGAACTTCACCCAACCACTGGTAAATAAGCCCAGCGAAATCAAAAACAACGAGAAAAATACCATCGTAGTGGTGTAACGACGTTGCAGGCACCACTCAAGAAAGGGTCGGTAAGACCGCTCAGCAAAACGAACAATGCTGTCGGCAATGCGTTTTTGACGGATTCGCCATTGACCCGTGGGAGCCTTGCGATCGATATTGCGTAGATGACTCGGCAAAATGAGAAAGGCCTCAATCAACGAGAAACACAATGCCAGCGAGATCACGACGGAGAGCTGACGTGTAAATTGCGCCGTCACACCTGACACGAACAACCACGGCGCAAAGGCGACGATTGTGGTCAATACCGCGAAAATCACAGGTCGACTGACGGCCAAAGCGCCCTGTATCGCAGCGTCCTCCCCCGAAATGCCACGCTGATGCACATGGTGATGAATGCTCTCCCCCACCACGATCGCATCGTCAACAACGATGCCCAGCACCAGCAAAAACGCAAAGGTTGATAACAAGTTCAGCGAGACATCATTTGCTGGCAGCAGCGCGAAGGCGCCGAGAAAACTCACGCCAATCCCCACGGTCACCCACAGCGCCACTTTGGGTTCGAGGGTGAGGATTAAGATAATGAAGACCAGCAGCAGCCCTATGATCGAGGACTCCGCAATAAGGTTCATACGGTTTTCATACACATCAGCGGTATCAAACCAGACCGAAAGCTCGATGCCCGTCGGCAGACTGGGCTGGGTTTCTGCTATCCATTCTTTAACGGCAGCACTGGCCTTGACCACTTGCATGTCGTCGGTAGACATGACCTGCAGCAGCACCGCAGCTTGTCCGTCCAAAGTGGCGAGGATCTCGTTCTGCTCAAAGTCATCCAGCACCGTCGCGACGTCATCCACCCTGACGATGCCCCCCTGAGGGGTCTGACGGATAATAATCTGCTCAAAGTCATCCTGGTTATCGGCTAAATTTTCGGCCCGCAGCTGGATGTCACCGGTCTCTGTGCGAACCTCGCCCACCGATACGTTCATCGAATCACGACGAATCGCGGTTGCGACGTCTGAAAAACTCAATCCAAAATTGCGCAGGGCACGCTCAGACAATTCGATCGTGACCTCTTCACGACGCGAGCCAAAGACCTCAACTTGGGAGACGTAAGGCAACCCCGCCAATTCGTTCCGCAATTCATTGGCAAGACGGGTCAGCGCTTTCTCACCCACCTCACCCGCCAGAGCAACACGAATCATTTCCTGGCGCCACTCAAGTCGTCGTACACGAGGGTTTTCAATATCTCGCGGAAACGCGGTAATCGAGTCGACCGCGTTCTTAACGTCGTTTAAAAACGGATTGAGCGCGACCGATGGGAAGGTTTGAACGGACAAAGAACCGAGGCCCTCGCGAGACACCGAGCTGACTCGATAGACATTGGAGACATTTTTTAATGACTCCTCAACCCGCTGGACAACCTGTTGTTCGACCTCCTTTGCTGACGCGCCCGGCCAGATGACCTCTATCTGGATAATGTCGGGCTGCACGGAGGGGAATGCTTCTTTTTCGATACCGCGCAGACCTAACCATCCCGCAGTGATAATAATGAGCATGAGCAGATTGGCGGCAACCGGATTGCGGACCCACCAACGAATTAATGCTTCCACCTCAGCGAACTCAGGCTTCGTTATCGTCGTCGAGCTGGCGGTCAGTTGTCGCCTCTGAGACACCGCCCGTCTCGATTGCTTCGAGTCGCATGCCGCTCACCGGATTACGAATGGCCGAGACGACGATTTGATCGCCCGCCTCGATGCCGGACCCCACCATGATGATGTCGCGATTGCGGTGAATGACATCGATCTGTCGAACCTCGAGCAGACCTTCTTGACTCAGTACATAAACCTCGTTGCCTGCACGAAGCCCCTCCGCCACAATTTGCACGGTATCGACAAAGGGGCGACCTTCTATTTCTGCATCAACGTAAAGTCCCACCGCCAGTGGCATAGCGCTCACACTATTAGCTGTCCCATAGGGGTCATCAATACTGACCGTGCCGTAGATCGTCCGAGTGGCAGGGTCGATCGCCGCATCGAGTCGGTTGAGATGTCCTTGCCATCGGTGCTGAGTCCCACCCATCGTCGCCGACAGCGTGGTGGGCAAGCCGTCTGCCGCACTACCGTGAAACCCGATGGGCACGCCCAATGCTGATAACTGGTTATGCGTCAGAGCGAGGCGCACCTCTGCCTTATCGGTGCCAAATACCGTGCCGAGGACTTTACCGGGATTCACATACTGCCCCAGGTCTGCCGCTTGGCTCTCGACTCGACCCGTAAAAGGCAAGCTCAACCGAGTGCGCCCAAGATTGGTCTCCGCTAAGGCAAGCGCCGTCTTGGAGGCCTGCAGTGCCGCCTCAGCCCGCGCAACCTGCGGCTTTTTCAGTGCTAATGGTGAAGGGTTTGCCTGCCCAGCGAGCTGCTTGCGGGCGACATCGGCATCGGCCAGAGACTGCTCAAGATCCACCTTAGCCGCAGCAACACGAGCGCGTTGCTCGTCGACAGCGGCACGATAATCTGTGGCCTCAATGGTCAACAATACTTCGCCGGGTGAAAAGCGCCCGCCTTCAATAAAAGCAGGGGCAATGCCCGTTATTTTCCCTCCCACTTGCGCCACTAATTGCGTTCGAACGCTCGGCCTCACTTCGCCATACGCCACCACAGTAGGGCGAGCGGTTGTCCGAATGGCCGGCACGACGACCACGCGCGCAGCGCGCGGTGGCTCGATACTGGGGGCCGGGATCGGCTTGGTAACCTGCAAGAGGGCATAGACCGCAATGCCCACTAAACCCGCGCCAGCGGGCCAAGCAATACGCCGTAATAACTCAATCATGATGATTTTCCTAAATCCATCAAGTCTCTCTCGCAGACCTGCCACCTTCCATGATGATAATCGTTCACTGCTCCGAACCCTTGCTCCGCAAAGACCATCCGCTCGCTAGGTGCTTTGCCGCCGTGTACCGATGGCAGCGCCGTGGCGATGAGCAGCAGCGGTAGCGATGATACTGCGCAATCCCCCCACACTCTATGGGGAAATGTCGCAATTGATCTCATCAATCCGCGAAAACCCAGCTCATGCTCAACGGCGCTGCTGCCCGCTTTATGCAAAAAGGTGATGCCCAAACGTCTTACCCCAGAGCCATACAAAGCGACATACCAAAGCGTTGTGCAAATAAGTACCAGATTGTGTCGGTCAGACGGCAGAGCAGACTTGCTACCCTAAAGGTCGATATTGTAGGGAAGTGGCGACATGACTGAACGTGCATTTGACATCGTGCTATATGGTGCTTCTGGCTTTACCGGGCAGCTGGTGGCGGAGTATCTCGCCTCTGCTCACACAGAGCTCCGTTGGGCCATTGCAGGCCGCAACCAACAAAAACTGGAACGCTGCCGACGTGATCTCGGCACGCCAGATCTGCCCATTCTCATCGCCGACAGTGACGACGCCGACCAGCTCAAAGCGATGGCATTGCAAGCTAAGGTGATCATCAGCACCGTAGGGCCGTATGCCCGGCATGGCTCTCTCCTATTAGAGACCTGCGCACGCGAGGGCACTCATTACTGCGACTTGACGGGCGAGGCGCAGTGGATGGCCGAGGTTTATGCCAAAATTGACCCACTGGCGAAAGCAAGCGGCGCCCGACTGGTGCACTGCTGTGGATTTGATTCCATTCCATCTGATTTGTCCGTGTACTTCCTGCAAAAGGAGTTCAAAGCGCGCTTTGGACGCTATGCAAGCCGGGTTTCCGGACGCATGGGCCGGGCCTCAGGCGGGGTCAGCGGGGGCACCGTCGCCAGTCTGATGCTGGTCGCCGAGCAGGCGTCACAAGACCCGGTTATCCGGGCTCGCATTATGGATCCCTATGCACTTTACCCAGCGGGCGTTTCGCCGGGGTCTGACAAGCCCGATCAAACCGGTGTCGCTTGGGATGACGACTTCGGCAGCTGGACCGCCCCTTTCGTGATGGCCGCCATCAACACCAAGGTCGTGCGGCGTTCTCATGCGTTGGCCGGCTTGCCCTATGGTGATCGTTTTGGCTACGACGAATCCCAGTTATGCGACAGCCGCGCCAAAGCCTTGCTCAGCGCCGGAGGGCTAGGCACCGTCATGGCGGGCACTTTTTTTGCGCCCACCCGCGCCCTGCTCAAAAAAATACTGCCCGATCCGGGTGAAGGACCCAATGAAAGCAAGCGTGAAAATGGATTTTTTGAGTTCTGGACCCATGGCAGTGATGACTCCGATCACCTCCGTGTCAAAGTCACGGGGCAGCGCGATCCAGGCTATGGCGCCACGTCGCGCATGTTGGCTCAAGCGGCCCTCTGTCTCGCTCAGGATTCACTCAGTGTTGGCGGGGGTATCTGGACGCCGGCCAGCGCTATGGGTGACGCACTGCTGCAGCGGCTGCCTGGCGTTGATATTCACTTTAAGGTTGTCGAAGACTGACAATCCGCTTTGCGTTGCGCTCAGTGGAAGCCTCTAGTGATTGCAATAGGTGATCATAAAAAAGGGTCGATTGTTGTTCCCTCGTCCGACCTCTCCGATCAGGGCGTGACCGATGACAGCGCAAAAAAAAGGCCGCTATCAAGCGGCCTCGTCTAACTCTGTGGGCTAATCTTCCAGCGCTTCGAACTTGAACTTTTGGCCGCCCAGGGTGGCTTCGTACATGAGACCACCTTTGGCAATCGTGAAGATCGCCATGCCACTGCGACCGTCGTACTGCTTATTTTCAGCGGTCACGTCGTTAGAGTCGGCGTCTGTCCCGGCAGATGCAGTGCCACCGCCACCAGTTGAAGTCGAAGCCGTTGCGCTCGCGGTGAGCGCCACCGCAGTCGCCTGTGCACCAAACTCAAAATTGCCCGACGTGAAGTCGTTATACGAGCGCTCATCTCGGAAGAAAATCATTTGGCTATACACCTGTCCGCCTAACTGCAGGCCATAGGTAATTTGATTCATTTTTACCTTGCCCGTCCGCTCGCCATCCTGATAGACAAAACCCTTACCGTGCGCACCACCAATGCCAATGCCGCCCTTTCCGATACTGGGGAACACTGCGTAGCCATAAGCGTCGTCAATAAACTCGCCAGCACCAGCCGTGCGGAAATTCTCCAGTGTCGTCTCGATTTCATCAGCCAGCGCCGGCTGGATCATGAACGCACAAAAACTCAGCACTACGGCTCTCACAATTTGCATAAATCTCTCCCCTTCAGGAATTGCCTTCAGACATACCACCACGACATGCCAACCTAATATGGTATATCAACAGGAACTGCACAAATGTGCAATAAGTGACACACTGTAATGGCGCCCCACCATCTGCGGCGATCACCAGGGAATCGGTTGGCCGCGCCAATCCACATAACTCAAGGCACCATCAGCCACGACCTGACTGAGCACCGAATCCAACGCTTCAGCAGCCTGATCAGGCTGCAACAGGGCCTCTGGGCTGACCGCCGCCTGAAACGGTTTCGACAGTGGCGTATCGACCGTTCCCGGATGATAAGCCACGACCTTTGCTGACGGGTTAACGCGCACCAATTCATGGGCTAAGCACTGCAGCATCATGTTCAGGGCGGCCTTACTGCTCCGATAGCTGTACCAACCGCCGCGGCGATTGTCACCCAGACTGCCCACGCGCGCGGACAGCGCAGCCACGATGGGGGCGGCACTCGTCTTCAGCAAGGGGGCCATCGCCGATAACACCCGCATGGGTAGAAACGTATTGACCTCAAACACCTCGTTCATCGCCGCAGAATCGATCTGGGCCAAGGCGCGCTCAGGGCGATAGCCCGCTCCTTGCAAAACACCATTACACACGACCAATCTTGTCACGTTCGTTTGCGCCGACATCAATCGCGCGGCGAGCGCTGACAAATCCGCCTCGGTGTAATCTGAGGCCTCAACCTGCACCCTATTCAGGTCACCAATATCGCTGATCGAGTTAGCAGAGCGCGTCACCGCCAAGATGGGTCTTCGCCCTTGTCGCTGCCAGCGCTGAATCAGCGCACCGCCGATGGCACTGCTCGCGCCAAATACGATATCCAGCTCGTCCGTATCGGACATCGCCTTGCTCCCCTGTCATCCGGCCACTGCAGTGGCGCTTTACCCCCAGTTGTACGACAAAACGCGTTGTTAGATGACTATGCAACCCGTATTGCCCTGACCCTTGAGTGCGCTGGCAAGCCCGCCATTGTCAGGAAGCCGCATCAGAGTGCGCCGGGGAACGCGCCGCCATCCAATAGGATATTTTGACCAATCACGAAACCCGCCTTATCCGAACACAACCAAGCACAGGCCCCGCCAAACTCTTCAGACGTGCCAAAGCGCCCCGCTGGCACCGACTGCATCCGCGCTTGACGAGCATCGTCCTCACTGATGCCGCGGGCACCTGCATCCAGTTTGTCGAGCGTAACCAGTCGGTCAGTATCGTGCAGGCCCGGCAATAAGTTGTTAATCGTGACGCCACTGCCTGCGACTTGCCGCGATACGCCGGCGACGTATCCGGTCAAACCAGAGCGCGCCGTGTTAGAGAGCCCGAGCACTGGAATCGGCGCCTTCACGGCCACACTGGTGATGTTCACAATCCGTCCCCAGCCCCTGTCCATCATGCCGGGCAACGCTGCCTTAATCAGAGCGATGGGCGTCAGCAAATTGGCGTCGAACGCCGCAATAAAATCGTCGCGACCCCAGTCAGACCATAAGCCCGGAGGTGGTCCACCCGCATTGGTCACCAGGATATCGATGTCTCCCGCCGTCTCTAGCACCGCCGCCTGACCCGCCTCAGTGGTGATATCCGCCGCAACCGCTTCGACAGACACCCCGTAAGTTGAGCGAATACTGGCGGCAGTCGCCTCCAAAGACTCAGCGCCTCGTGCGTTGAGGATGAGATCCACGCCCTCCCCTGCCAGCGCCTCAGCGCAACCTTTACCCAACCCCTTTGATGATGCGCAGATCAATGCGCGTCGACCCCGAATACCCAGATCCATGATTCACTCCTCGCGTGCGGCACGCTGTATCACTCATTATCCGTATCACTGACCCCTGCTCGCGCTCGCTCCGTGCCCTGGTGCGCGCTAGCCAATCGTTGCCCATCGCAGTATACGGGCAATGGGCTATGCTTGGGGTGACTCACGGCAACGCTTAGCTCGTCGGTAAGTAAGGGAGTAGTCGGCAACGATGATCCATTTTTGGGAACAAAAAACGCTCGAAGAGATGACCCAAGGTGAATGGGAGTCGCTTTGTGACGGCTGCGGTCAATGCTGCCTGCATAAGCTCGTTAACGAGGAAACAGCCGATGTTTTCTACACGCAGGTCGCCTGCCGACTCCTCGATACCGCAACCGCGCAATGCCAGCATTACGCGGCGCGGACTGCAGAAGTCAGCGACTGTCTCGATGTTCGCAACATGGACTCCGGGGAGCTCGCCTGGATGCCTCGGAGCTGCGCC
>CAJWWJ010000077.1 GCA_913048575.1 uncultured Halieaceae bacterium | reverse complement strand
GCGGGCGCTCGCGTAATACCTTTTTGGCCAAAGCCGCGCCCTGACGCATTCGCGTTTTATACACCGAGATACTATCCATCAGCGAATCGGGACGCGCAAAATAAACGTGCTCAAAAATACAAGGCGTGAGCTTAGGATTCTCCGCACATTGTTGACGATGCAAAGTGCCCGCCTCGGAAACACAAATGGCCTCACCGGGGAGGACATCACCAATGAGCTCATAGCCAGATACGTCCAAAGCCACACTCTCTGAGGCGACCATGTACTCGACAACACCCGACGCGGCGACCCGCTGCCCCACTACCAAGGGACGAATGCCATGCGGATCGCGAAAAGCCACTAATCCAAACCCAGCGATCAACGCAACGGCAGCGTAGCCACCTTCGCATCGCTTATGTACCGTACTGATCGCCGCAAAAATGTCTTCCGGTAGGGGCACCAGCTTTCCCAAACGGTGTAACTCGTGAGCAAACACATTGAGTAACACCTCTGAGTCGGAGTCGGTATTAAGGTGGCGTAAATCAGATTGAAACAGCTCATCACTCAGGAATGCCGAGTTGGTCAAATTACCGTTGTGAGCCAGTGCGATCCCATAGGGGGAATTCACGTAGAAGGGCTGCGCGAGTGCGGCGCCAGAGCTTCCTTGAGTGGGATACCTCGCATGTCCTATCCCAAATCGACCAATTAGCTGCGCCATATGAGCAGACCGAAAGACGTCGCGCACCAGCCCTTCCCCCTTGCGCTGCATGAGCTTGCCATCCGAGCAGGTCATAATGCCCGCAGCATCTTGCCCTCGGTGCTGTAGCATGGTCAACGCATCGTAGATATCTGCTGCGACATCACGCTCACCCACCATGCCAACCAATCCACACATATTACGATCCCAGCCCTAGAGCATTTCGGTTGATTCAATTGTCTCTTTTACTGTCTCGGCGGGTTGCGCCTCCATCACCTGATCAAAGTTCGCACCAACCCATTCAGCCACCCAGTTGACCGGCGGCATCAGCACCGCCGAATCAAGCAGATCCTCATCCGTATCTGGCAGCGCGCCGCGGAGCAAGACGCTGATCGCCGCGACAATGATCACACCGCGCAGCCAGCCAAACAGTCCACCGAGCAATCGGTTGCCGAGGTGAAATCCCGGCTGCCTCATCTGCTTGGACAAAAAGGCCGCGATGACACCGAACATCAACAAGACGGCAATAAATATCAGAATCCAAGCCAATAAAAAGCGCGTCGTAGGGTCATCGATAAGCCCGCTCATCAGATTGGCGACCGCTTCAACCAGCACATTGGCGGCCAAGAAAGCGCTGAACCAGCCGAGAATCGATAGTGCTTCTCGCGCAAACCCGCGGACCAAGCCATATCCGAGAGAAATCGCCCAAACGACGACAATAAACCAATCATACAAATTGAAATCACCCATCGCCGCCACTACGCTCTCAATCTCGTCAAGCATATTATTGGGTGTACCTTAAGATCTCCGACTCAACGCCAAGCGCTTTATCGATTTGCGGCCTAAAACGCTGCAATCGCTCCTGCTCCGCATTAGGGCCAATCTGCACTCGAAATAACGTCTCGTCGCCTCGCTTAAAGGGTCGATAGAACGCCTTGTAACCTTGGTCTTTTAGCTTCGACACCACCTCGATAGCCCGCGTTTCACTCGCCAGCGTTGCCACTTGCAAGACCCAGAATTGTGCCAAGCCCTGGTCGTCAATTAAGCCAGTATCGTGTGACTTGATCTCACTCGATGCCGCTGCAACCGCCTCAGCAGCAGCCGGCACATCAAACTGAATGCTCGCGCTTTCGTCGATGAAGGTACTATCATCAGCAGCCACTTGCTCTGCCTCAGGCACGGTTGGCGCGTTCGGTAATTGCGCCTCTACGTCAGCCTGATAACTCTTTGGAGTGCTGATGGGCGTTCGGTCGATCAGCGGTGCCTCGGGCATCGGCGCAAGCACAATGGGATCGCGCACATCGGGCGCGGTGACGATCAGCGGCCAAAATACGATACCCAGCGCAATGAGGACGAGCGTTCCCACGAGGCGTTGTCTCAATACCGAATCCAACTAAGCTCGCTCCCCCGCCTCGGTTGAACTGTTTATGATCGAAAAAGCGTCGCCCACCAGCAAAAAAGACCCAAAGATCACGACACGATCCCCGATTGAACTGCGCCCTTTCAATGCATCCCAAACGTGCTCAAAAGGGCCTGTGTCGCCTATTCGGTCTTGGCCGATAGCGGCAACCAACTCCGCCGCAGACTGAGCCCGAGGGACTTGCGGCAGATCAACGACGTTCCACTCATCGAACACACCATCACACGCCGAAATCATATCATGAATAGGCTTGTCGCCCATGACAGCAAATACCGCACGCGTGGCACCGAAGCCAGCAGTTTCGGCTAAATGACGCACCAGAGCGTTGACCGACTCAGTGTTGTGCGCCACGTCGAAAACATACTCGACCCCATTAATCATTCTTTGGCTGAGCCGGCCAAGCAATTGAACGCCCGCCATTTGGGCCAGCACCGCCTCACTGAGATCCCCACATTCAGAAACTTCTAAAGCCTGCATTGCCGCCCCGATATTACTCGGCAATAACCCGCTCGCGGCGGGCAAAGGCGCGTTTTGTCCGCCGACGGTTTGCAACTGCCTATCGTCGATATGCCAGTCTCTATCAATGAGCAATGTTTCGGCTCCTCGATCATTTAGTGCAGCCAATAACGCGTCAGGGGGGTCGCTCTCCGCAACGATACACGGGCGGTTTTGTCGAGCAATTCCGGCTTTTTCACGGCTAATGGAGGCGCGATCCGGACCGAGCCAATCTAAATGATCCAAACCAATGCTGGTAATGACACTGACATCGGCGTCCAGAATGTTGACCGCATCCAAACGGCCCCCTAAACCGACCTCTAGCACCTGAACATCAACCTTGCGCTGACGAAATAACCACAGCGCCGCCAGCGTCGCTGATTCAAAGTAAGTCAGACTGACATCACCGCGCGCTGCTTCTATGTGCTCAAAAGCTGCCACAATCTCGGCGTCTTCCGCTTCACCTTCGTCAATGCTGATCCGCTCGTTAAAACGCAGTAAATGAGGCGAGGCGTAAGTACCGACAACTTGGCCCATTGCTTTCAACCCTGCGGTCAGCAATGCGACAACACTCCCCTTGCCATTTGTCCCCGCAACCGTGACCGTCTTCGGGGCTCCATGGACGACGCCCAGCGCTTCAGCAACCGTTAAAACACGGTCAAGGCCAAGATCGATTTCCGTAGGGTGTTGTGACTCTAGGCGTTCGAGCCATCCGCTCAATGTGAGGTGGGGTACCGGTACTTTATGCACTGCCCCCGCGCTCGATTAATTCGCCCTCCAATACTGGCGCCACGCCTCCGGGCGCCACGTAATTGGTCAGCTTTGCCAACACTCGCGACAACGTGTCTCGCATCTCATTACGATGCACAATCATATCGATGGCGCCGTGCTCCAGCAGGAACTCGCTGCGCTGGAAGCCCTTGGGTAACTTTTGTCGGATCGTCTGCTCGATGATATTCGGGCCGGCAAAACCTGCCCGTGCATCAGGCTCAGCAATATTGATATCACCCAGCAGTGCCAATGAAGCCGAAACACCGCCATAAATGGGATCGGTTAACACCGAGATATAGGGCGTACCCTGCGTCTTCAAGCGCTCAATGACGGCGGATGTTTTTGCCATCTGCATCAGCGAGATGAGTGCCTCCTGCATGCGCGCGCCACCGGATGCCGAAAAACAGATCAACGGGATATTCGCCTCCAGCGCCACTGTCGCGGCTCGAGTGAACTTTTCCCCCACCGCATAACCCATAGAACCGCCATGAAAATCAAACTCGAACGCCACCGCGACCAAGTTGACTCCGTGAATGCTGCCGCGCATTGCAATCAGTGCATCCTTCTCGCCAGTGCTTCGCTGAGCGGCAGACAAGCGGTCTCGATACTTGCGTTTGTCTTTAAATTTCAGATGATCAACCGGTTCAAGATCCGAGAACAGCTCAGTCGGGTCTCGATCCAAGCACAGCTCAAGTCGCCTGCGTGCGCCAATGCGCATGTGATGATCGCACTTGGGGCAGACCTCAGCGTTGCGCTCGAGATCCGCCTTGTACAGCACGGCTTCACATTTGACGCACTTCTTCCAAAGCCCCTCAGGGACACTGGTCCGAGACGGACTCTCATCTTTTTTGACGCCGGAGGGCAGGATCTTGTCAATCCAACTCATGGGGTTCTCCACCACATTCTCACGCGCAGTATACGAGTGAGAGGCGTTTCTAGGAAGGTGAAGAGTCCATACCCTCTCGAATACTCTTTAGTAGCGCGGCGGCGGCGGCATGTAGCTGATGCTCTGATGCCACGGAATCCTGTTCAGCGACCCTCACCATCGCATCAATCAGGGCGCTACCCACCACCACCGCGTCGGCCACAGCGGCCACAGCGCGCGCACTATCAGCATCCTTTATACCGAATCCGACGGCGACCGGGAGCGCCGTCTTGCTCCGGATAAGCGCCACATTTCGCGCAACCTCCACCGCATCAAGCTGCCCTGAGCCAGTAACACCTTTTACTGCGACACAATAAATGAAGCCGCGCGCGCGCTCCACGATCGTCTGGATGCGCGACGCCGGCGTGGTCGGTGAGATGAGAAATATATTATCCAACTCGACTGCCTTGAGGGCCGCGTCTATCGCGTCAACTTCCTCTGGTGGCAAGTCAACCGTGATGAGGCCATCGACACCTGCCTCGGCACCAGCGGCCGCAAACATCTCATAACCAAAACGTTCAATTGGATTCGCATATCCCATCATGATGATGGGCGTATGCTGATCCGCTTGTCGAAACGCGGCAACAATATCCAACACACCCTGCAATGACATGCCATTCGCCAAAGCGCGTTCGTGCCCCTTTTGAATAACCGCCCCCTCAGCCATCGGGTCAGAAAATGGAACACCCACCTCAAGCACATCAGCCCCAGCTGCGACTAACTGATGAAGCAGCTCAACGGTGCCGCTAGGGCTGGGATCACCGGCGACGACATAAGAGACCAATCCCTGACGACCCTCGCTGCGCAAACGCGCAAACGTTGCATTTAAACGACTCATTTCGAGCTATACCTCAATACCTTCAATCGCCGCCACGGTCAGTATGTCTTTATCACCGCGGCCGGATAAGTTCACAATGATATGCTCGTCTGGCGACATGTCCGCCGCCAGTCGTTCTGCGTAAGCCATCGCGTGCGCAGTCTCCAACGCGGGCATAATGCCCTCCACACGGGTCAGTCGATGAAAGGCAGCGAGCGCTTCGTCATCATTGGCCGAAACGTAATTGACGCGCCCGATGTCCTTCAACCAGGCATGCTCAGGTCCTACCCCGGGATAATCCAAGCCCGCGGACACGGAGTGTGTATCCAGAATCTGCCCATCGTCGTCCTGCATGAGATAGGTGCGATTGCCATGCAACACGCCCGGAGAGCCCATGGATAGTGGTGCGGCGTGAGCACCCGTTTCGAGGCCTCTACCACCAGCCTCGACCCCGTACATCGCGACTTCGGCATCTTGCAAAAACGGATGAAACAAACCGATAGCGTTAGACCCGCCGCCCACACAAGCCACCAAGCCTGCAGGCAACTTGCCCGCTTGCGCCAGCGACTGCACCCGCGCCTCTCTGCCAATCACGCTTTGAAAATCTCTCACCAGCATTGGATAGGGGTGTGGGCCAGCAACCGTACCAATAATATAAAAAGTATCGTCAACGTTGGTCACCCAATCCCGCAACGCCTCGTTCATCGCATCTTTGAGTGTCCGCGAGCCGGAGGTGACGGGAACCACCTCGGCACCCAGTAACTTCATGCGGTAGACGTTGAGCGACTGACGGCGGATATCCTCTTCGCCCATGAAAACGTGGCACTCCAGACCCAGCCGTGCCGCTACCGTTGCCGTCGCCACCCCATGCTGACCCGCACCGGTCTCTGCAATGACGCGACGCTTTCCCATATGCTTAGCCAGCAGAGCCTGCCCAATGGTGTTGTTCACCTTGTGCGCGCCCGTGTGATTGAGGTCTTCGCGTTTGAGATAAATGCGGCCACCTCCAATCGCATCAGATAATCTGGAGGCCTCGTATAACGGTGACGGCCGGCCCACGTAATGCGCCAAATCCGCATCAAACTCACGCTGAAAGGCCGCATCATCTTTCAAGCGGGCGTAAAGCGCCTCTAAGTCTGACAACGCTGACATCAATGTCTCAGCAACAAACTTGCCACCAAAGGGCCCAAAGCGACCGTGGGCATCGGGAACCGACGCGAAAAGTTCTGGCGTAATATCTATCGTCATAATGCTATGTCCAGCGCAGCTGAACGCGCCGCCTCTATGAATGCTTTCATCTTTGCCTCATCCTTTATACCCACTTCTTTTTCGACACCGCTACTCACATCCACTGCAGCGGGCTGCACTTGGGCTATCGCAGCTCCAACATTGGTGCTCGAGAGCCCACCTGCCAGTATCACGCGCCGGCTCAAACCGGGCTCCACCCAACGCCAGTCGAAACACTGACCGCTGCCGCCAAATTGTCCCGCGTGGACGCTGTCCAACAATAATGCAGTGGCACTGGCATAAGCGAGATGCTCGTCAGCCAGATTGATGTCACCCGACATCGGTATCGCCTTAATGTAAGGCCGGTTAAATTGCCGGCAAAACGCTTCACTCTCCCCGCCATGGAATTGCAAGGTGTGTAAGGGCACCCGATCCAATACCGATTGGACGTCCTCAGCCGACTGATTAACAAACAACCCCACCATCATACCTAAGCCAGATACGCCTCGGCTGATGTCTGCGGCTACGTCCAGTGACACCGCGCGTCGGCTACCGGGATAAAAGACACAACCAATCGCATCCGCCCCCATCGCCAAGGCGCATTCCGCATCATCACGACGGGTGATACCGCATATTTTAATGCGCACAAGCCGAGCCTCGTTGAAAAGGGTCATAGTTTAACAGAGTCCACCCCCCCTAACGCGCAGCTCGACCCTAGAGAGTGCCCTCTAGCAGAGTCGGCCCTTCCGGAATGCGCGGTAACTCAAACGCCTCCGCATAACGCACCTGCACCAAGTACAACCCCTCCGCGGGGGCGGTATCGCCAGCGGCTGCTCGATCTCGACCAATTAACACTGATCGGAAGTCATCGACTGATTGCGCGCCAATACCCACCGCAATGAGGGAACCCGCGATATTTCTCACCATATGATAGAGGAAAGCATTAGCGGTCACGTCAATGACAACGCGTTGCTGCCGGGCCTCAACTGAGCAGTCAGTGATACATCTCATCGGCGTACTCGCCTGACAATGTGCAGCTCTAAAAGCGCTAAAATCCTGCTCTCCCAGAAGACACTGCGCCGCCTCGTTCATGGCGGGCACGTCAAGCGTCCTCCGCTCCCAAGTCACTAAACCATCTAGCAACGCAGGACGCTGGTCCGCATTGAGTATGATGTACCGATAGCGACGAGCCGTGGCGCTAAACCGAGCGTGAAATTCAGTGGCAACCGGCACTGCCCAGTGAACCCTAATATCAGCGGGTAGGTGGCGGTTCGTCCCCATGACCCAAGCCTTAGGGCTCCGCCCGACGGGGTCATCAAAGTGGATTACTTGGCCAAATGCGTGCACTCCCGTGTCGGTGCGGCCGGCACAGACTGTCCTCAGAGGCACGCCGGCGATTTTTTGCAGGGCCGCCTCCAGTGTCTCTTGCACGGTTGGCACGGCGAGATGCGGCTGCGCTTGCCAACCATGATAGTGACCACCGTGATATTCGATACGAGCTGCGATGCGTTGCCCTGCTTTCAAAGGCTGATTAGACAGTCTCGCCATATCACGGTACGTCGAGACGATCGAGCAATGCTCTCGCCTCAGCTTGCTGGGTAAGGCTACCTTGCTCAATCACTTGCGCCAACACAGGGCGTGCGGTCTCGTCGTCCCCCATATCGATATAGGCTCTGGCCAAATCAAGCTGACTATCCACTGGGTCGGTCTCTAATCCATAAATCGAGTCATCCCCGTCTGATGCAGCCAATAACGCGCCTGCGGGCGCTAACGAGAGATCATCGCGCGATAGGGGCTCTGGCGCGCCCTCTGCCGACGTGCTGTGCTCTACCAACGACGAGTCATTACCGGGCGAAGTCCGCTCATCCGTCGCCCTCGCGCTATCATGTTTGCCTGAAAGCGGCATCGCCTCTGACGAGTGGAAAGCGCCAGGGCGATCCCCTTCATCTCCACGATACACCTCGCGCTCAGCCGATAATCCCGGTGCAACGTCTGGCATGTGCTGTTGTGGCTTGTCCGAGCCATCGCCCGTGCCATTCGAGTCAGCCACTGCCCCCGCGTTCGGCCCGTCACCCAGGTCGGCAGCAGACTCAGTGGGGACGCCCGCGGACACCGTTTGATGCCGTCGGTAAAACCAGCCGAGGCAGAGTACTAGGCCCAATAAGGCGGCCAATAAGGCCGCTGGAGAGGTCGCGGCACTGACAAACTGACCACGCAGTGAAGGTTCATTCCTTTTGCCCAGGGCGGTGACCGCCGCTTGCAAACGCTCATCACGCAGTGCCAGAAGCGCCTTGAGCGAGGCGAGCTCACTATCGCGCTGGGTAATCTGCTCCTGCAACTGCGCCAAGGTCGACTGAAGCCGTCCCACCGTCATCGTCAGCGCCTCGAAATCAGCGCGAGACGCACCCATCGAAGCCGCTTCCCCAGCTAGGTTGAACACTGCGGGTTCCAGCTGAGTTGGTGCCACTAAGGTCTGATCCACCCAGAGTGCATCCTCTTGGTCTGGCTGTGTCACGCTCGCCTCATCTGCCATCGGAATCGGCTCGAGCACTGACGTCAGGACAGGCTCGGGCGGTTGAGCTGCGCCAGCCGGCAGGTCGCTGTCTGGCAGACCAACATTGGTGATCCCATCAGCAACGAGCGTCGAATCCCCTTGCTCCTGTTCGTCCCTGAATTGCCATGCGTTATTTTGCAGTGCGACTGCGTCAATGGCTGTCGCCCTATCAATCCCAATATTCTCAGTAAGAGGT
>CAJWWJ010000076.1 GCA_913048575.1 uncultured Halieaceae bacterium | reverse complement strand
ATCGATCGTCGGCACCAAAAGCGCCGTATTGAAACAGCGTCACTAATAATGGCTCGGCCAGGATCGCCAGCGCCAGCGTTGCTGGGACAGCAATAAAACCAACACTGCGGACCGCCCAAGACAGCGTGCCTGCGAAAGCGGGATCATCAGCGCGAGCGCGCTGTCCGGATAGCGCGGGCAATATCACCGTGGCAATCGCAATCGCAAAAATACCCAGTGGCAGTTCCGTCAATCTATCGGAGTAATACAACCACGATACGCTGCCCGCAGGCAGCAAGGAGGCCAATACGGTGTCGAGTAACAGATTGATCTGGCTCACGGACACACCAAACAGCGCCGGCACCATCAAGATAAGAATCCGTCTTACGCCCTCGTGTCGAGGCGCCCAACGGGGCCGCGGCACTAGATCGATCGCCGCTAACGCGGGCAACTGAAACAGGAGCTGAGCAAACCCCGCGATCAACACGCCCAACGCCAGCGCAACCACGGGCTCATCAAAGCCAGGAGCCACCCATAAGGCGGCTGCAATTAATGACAGATTGAGCAGGATCGGCGTCAATGCGGGAACGGCAAACCGTTGATAACTATTGAGAATAGCGCCGGCAAAACCCGTCAATGAAATGAGCAATAAGTAAGGAAATGTTAGCTTAATCAAATCGCCGGTGAGCGCCAGCTTGGCGGGATCACGCAAAAAGCCAGGCGCAAATACCACAGCAACCAACGGCGAGGCCATCACGGTCAACACCGTCAGACCCGTCAAGATACCCCCCAACATGCCTGCAACGCGGTCGATCAACTCGCGCACGGCAGCATTGCCACCCTGCTCCCGGGTCTGGGCAAGTACCGGCACAAAGGCCTGGGCAAAGGCCCCTTCCGCAAACAATCGTCGCAAAAAATTCGGGATCTTAAAGGCCACAAAGAATGCATCGGCGTTACTGCTAGCACCAATCAAATTGGCCAACACCACATCTCTCAACAGACCAAGTATTCGGGACAGCAGCGTCGCGACACCAACGACAGCGCTCGAGCGTACTAACTCAGCGGGATCACCCACCGACGCATTCGAAGTCGGTTTTTCGTCCTGTACTTCATCAGGCTGACCCGGCTCAGTCATTTTGATCGTCGAGCCACGCCGCGCGCAGACGCTCACCATGACGCGCCAACCAATACAGCGCGATCAATGTATGTCCGTTGTTTATCTGACCTTGATCCAGCATGGCCAACACGGTTTGGCGAGGGAATTGGTGCACCAGAATATCCTCGTGCTCGCTGTCGAGCCCCTGAATCGTCCCGGGCTTCGCACTCACTAGCTCACCTACAAACAATCGGATTTGCTCAGAGCAGGCGCCCGCACTGGGATAAAACGTGGCAATAGACTCGAGGCGGCCTAAGACGCAGCCTGCCTCTTCATCCGCTTCTCGGTGCGCCACGTTGATATCGGACTCTCCCTCTTCCACGATGCCGGCAATCAGCTCAAGCATCCACGGGCTGTCGTTGTCTCGGATCGCCCCAACTCGCAGCTGCTCAATCAGCACTAACTCATCGGTCGCGATATCCCAAGGCAGCACCGCCACGGCATCGCCGCGCTGAAACACCTCGCGCCGCATCGAGTCAGACCATTCACCGCTGTGCAATCGATGACGGAGGGTCAGCGTGTCGATTGAAAAATAGCCGCTGAAACTGCGTTCTTGGCGCTGTACGTCAACGTCTCCAGCACCAAAGCGGGGCTGGAATGGCGTCAAAACCGCCGCTCCGTGTACCAGCTTACCGGCACCGCGTGCTGATCCACCTGCTCGGCAACATCGAGTATGAGTGCAAACAACGCCATCCTCACAATCACGCCGTTATCACTTTGACGAAAAATGGCGAGGTTCGGATTGTCGTTGAGATCAATATCGAGTTCCTGAGCGCCCTCGCGAGAATCCCTAGGAAGGGGGTGCATGATCACCGTATTGGGTTCACAGTTGGCGGTGTAAACGCTTTGATTCAGTCGGAACCGCCCACGATAAAGGTCAGCCTCCTCCCTCGTATTAAACCGCTCCTCTTGTATCCGCGTGCTGTAAACAATGTCGACATCCGTAATGCCCGATTCCAATACCTCTGTCTCCAGAACGTCGTGCCCTGCTCGCCGCAGTGTCTCCACCACGTCGGCAGGCATTCGCAATGCCTCGGGCGAGACCAAGCTGATACGGAGATGATCATAGAGCGATAGTAACTTACACAGTGAGTGAACCGTTCTGCCGAACCGGAGGTCGCCCACCATCGCAATTCTGAGGCTATCCAGCCCCCGGTCCCGACCGGCCAGTTCAGAGCGAATGGTGTATAAATCCAACAAGGCTTGACTGGGGTGCTCATTGGCACCGTCTCCACCGTTGATGACTGGTACCCGGCTCGCAGTAGCAAATTCAGAAACGGAACCCTCTTCAGGATGCCGCATGACAATAATATCTGAGTAACCGCTCAAGACTCGGGCGGTGTCGTACAGTGACTCTCCCTTGGCAATCGCTGAATGCTCGAAGCCCGTCGTCTCCCGCACCTCACCACCCAGCAGGTTGAAGGCGCTGCCAAAGCTGATGCGGGTTCGAGTAGAGGGCTCGAAAAACATAGAGCCTAAAATCGCCCCCTCTAGCACCCGGGTGATGCGCTCGCGGTGCGCATAGGGACGCATCTGATCCGCCACAGTAAATAGGCGCTCCACATCCCCTCTTTCAAATTGGCTGATACCAAGAATATGGCTACCGGCAAATTGCACGATATAGGCTCCCCTATTGATGGCCCGCTAGCGTGTGGTCGGCGTCATCCCATTGAGCTGACTTGGCATCGGGCTGACTTAACACACTGCTTAAGCCGAGACCCGACACAGACCCCACTTCTAGCGCATCACACCATTGTAGCCTTGATCAACCCTCGACTGACAGGTCTCTCACCCATTGCTCCAATGCATCCAGCGCACGCTTCGTTGCTGGCGTGATGTCGGCGCGCGCACGCTCCTCGACCAACGCCTGCGCAAACGTGGCCTGATTGAAGTCGCCCTCTTTTCGCTGCAATTGGCAGTGCTCGCGCCACTGCTCTCCCTCGCCTGCAGACAGACTGTCGGGGAAATTACGGGCGCGATAGCGGAACAACAGCTCGGGCAATCGTGGATCAGAAAAAGGCCAGCTCTGAGTCGCCAATGCCGCCGGCTCTTGTTGAAGGATCCGCTGACACAGGGCACGGTCGGCATCATTGATGAAACCATCGTAGAGCATCTGATCGGGATCAGTCCGCGGCGGAAACGCCCGGTCACGCCAAAGTTCCTGAAAACGCGCAACGAAAGCTGCCTCATTCGCAGCGCGCGCTGCCCGCAACGCGGCCAGATGTGCGCGGTGATGATCCCCATCCAAACCGAGTCGTTCTGCGGCTTCACCCGCGAGCCAATCGGCGGGCAAGAGCACCGGCGCGCGATTGAGACGCACTGCTGTCAGCGGCGGTCGCACGGCCCCTTTTGATCGTGCTGATGCCGGCGCAAACAGCGACTCACGCAACTCCGCTACTGGCTGATCAAGATACTCAGTGCTGCCAGCCAGATCAGCACAGATGACCTCACTCTTATTATCGGGATGCCAAGCAAGCGGTACTATGAGGGCGAGGTTATGCCTTGCCGCACCGAATATCCCCGAGACATAGACTATTGGTTTCAATCTCGGAATATCGATCAGCGCACTGACCGCCCGCTTGCTGCGATTGGCATACAGCGTGGTAAACAAGCGCGCATCAGATTGCTTCAAGCGCTTCGCCATTTCGATCGTCGCGATCACATCGGCTAACGCATCGTGAGCGGCGCCATGTTCAATCCCGTTGGCGGCCGTGAGGTCTTCTAGACGAAAGCTAGTCAACCCATCGTCACGCTGTGGCCACTCGATACCATTGGGGCTCAGCGCCCAAAATGCGCGGACCACATCGAGCAGGTCCCAGCGGCTATTGCCATTTTGCCACTCTCGCGCATAAGGATCGCGCAGATTGCGCCAGAGGGTAAAGCGGGTGACCTCATCATCGAAGCGAATCGAGTTATAGCCCACGGTGCAAGTATTGGGCTTAGCGAGCTCCGCCAGAATACGGCTAATAAAAGTCGCTTCGGTGACGCCCTTTTCATAGGCTTCTTGGGGTGTAATACCGGTGACACGCACTGCTGCAGGATGCGGCAATCGATCCTCTGTCGGTTGCGCATAGAGCGTCAGCGGTTCGCCGACAATATTCAATTCAGCGTCGGTCCGGATACCGGCAAACTGCCACGGCCGGTCCTGAGTGGGGTCTGCCCCCGACGTTTCGTAATCGTGCCAGTAAAGCGACTCAGATGAGCTCAAGCGCCTGCTCTTCAATCTGTGCTTTCCAGTGTTTGGGTCCTGTCACGTGAACCGACTCACCCTGACTATCCACCGCCACGCTGACTGGCATGTCCTTCACAGTGAAAGCGTAAATGGCCTCCATACCCAGATCCTCGAAGGCCACCACCTCGGCCTTAGTCACCGCCTTCGACACCAGATAAGCGGCACCGCCCACTGCCATCAGATAGACCGCGCCATGCTTTTTAATGGCTTCTACTGCAACAGGGCCGCGCTCTGCTTTACCGATCATGCCCGCTAACCCGGTCTGATCGAGAATATAGTCAGTAAATTTATCCATTCGCGTCGCGGTCGTGGGGCCAGCCGGGCCGACTGCCTCGTCACGAACGGGGTCCACCGGTCCCACGTAATAAATAAACTTGCCCCGGAGGTCGACGGGTAAAGGTTCACCCTGCTCTAACATCTGAGTCATGCGTTTATGCGCCGCGTCGCGCCCTGTCAGCATGGTGCCGGAGAGGAGCAGCGTATCCCCGGGCATCCAGGACTGGATTTCCTCTCGACTGACCGTATCCAGATTCACTTTGCGGACCGACTCACCGGGCTCCCAGCTGATCTCAGGCCACTGGGTAATGTCTGGGGGGGTTTGAAGCGCAGGCCCCTCCCCGGTCAGCGTGAAATGCGCATGCCGTGTCGCGGCGCAGTTCGGGATCATCGCAACGGGTAGTGAGGCGGCATGTGTCGGGTAATCCATAATCTTCACATCGAGTACAGTGGTCAGGCCGCCCAAACCCTGTGCACCAATCCCCGTCCGATTAGCGGCGTCCATAATCTCTAGTCGCAACTCTTCCGCGCGGCTCTGTGGCCCCCTCGCTCGAAGCTCATGAATATCCACGGGGGCCATCAGCGACTCTTTGGCCAGTATCATCGCCTTTTCCGCCGTACCACCAATACCAATACCCAGTATCCCGGGGGGACACCATCCCGCGCCCATCGTCGGCAACGTTTTGGCAACCCAGTCAACAATGCTATCCGAGGGGTTAAGCATCGCCAGCTTGGCCTTGTTTTCGGATCCCCCGCCTTTGGCCGCCACCTGCACGCTCACGCTACTGCCGGGCACTAGGCGAGTATGGATAACCGCCGGCGTATTATCACGGGTATTCTCACGACGCCCTGCGGGATCATTAAGAATAGATGCCCGAAGCTTGTTATCGGGATGGTTATAAGCGCGTCGCACCCCCTCGTTAATCATGTCATCGAGGGAGCGCTCTGTTTCCCAGCGGACACCCATGCCGACTTCAACAAAGACCGTCACAATACCCGTATCTTGGCAGAGCGGTCGGTGGCCGACCGCGCACATTCGAGAATTGATTAAAATCTGTGCCATGGCGTCTTTCGCTGCAGGGTTTTGCTCCCGCTCCCACGCACGATGCACCGCCTGTATAAAATCGAGCGGGTGGTAGTAAGAGATAAACTGCAGTGCATCAGCAACACTGTCGATAAGATCTCGTTCCTGAATGACTGTCATACCCTTTGGACTCCCGCTGCCTTTGCGCCTTGACTATTGCATGGTGGGCGCGCTGAGCGCCGCGACTTCTGCCTCTAACTCGACCATGTTGGCATTCACCTGCCGACGAAATGCGTTGATCGATTCGATCCACTCACCATTACTCTCGACTTGCTTGCGTAGCGCAGCGCGCTCGAGGTTTGATTTGTTCAAACCATCGGCCAACCGCTCAACATCGGTCTGAGCGCGTTGCGCACTGGCGGCTAAACGCTCTAAATCACCCGCGACTTTAGTCAACGCGGACAACTCAGCCAGCATCGTCTCTAACGTGCTGCCGTGTGCTGTGGTTGTGCTGGTAAGCTTGGTGATGGTTTTTTCCTGAGCAACAACGCTCTTCTCGACCTTCGTCAGTTTGCCATTGCTCACTTTGCGGGCATCCCATAACTTGCGCACTTCGGTGTCAATTAACCGTATTTGTGCACTCATCGCAGCCGCCGACTTATTAACGGTGTCATCAGTGTCTGACAGTAATGCCTCGAGGTCCGCAACGCGCCCCTGCAGCGCCAATTGTTGCGTGCGCGACGCATCGGCAAGCGTTTGTAACTGCCACGCCCACGCGCAAGCAGTGGCCGCCAGCGCAAGCGCTACCGTTATTACCAACCGAGCCGTCAAACCCAGACCCGCTTCCGCTCTGGCAGCACGCGGCGGGATGGCACCACGGGGAGCCGAGCTGACTGCTTCATCGCGGTTGGCGGTAAAGGACGGAATCTCGTTAAGGTCATCACGGGACATACCAAGTACTCAGTCTCGAAAGCGTTAGATTATATCGCGACCCTAGCGCGCATGTGCACCGAGGGCATTATTCCCGTATCGGCTGCGCCAACGCATCACGCAGAGTCCCGCCCTGGCTGACAATGCCAGCGGGGAGTGATAAATCCAGCAGGGTTGCCGCAATCGGGTAGACATCGAGCTGATGTGCTTTGGGAATCACCTTACCCACCGAAAAACCCGGACCGATCGCCACCAAAAAGGCTGCCATGTCCTCCACCTCCGCAGGGTATCCGTGCATGCCTCGCAAATCAGGTCCCTGCGCACCCCCATGACGAAATAGGCGTGGCGGGTCTGTCTCAATAATCAGCTCAGCGACGGCAGGATGATGCTTGTAGTGCCGCTCAGCGAGCGTTTCATCAGAGACAACCCGATAGCGCCCATTCGACGCTTCGCGCAAGGTGGCTGCCAGTGCCGCCACATCCGCTTTAGGATCTCGTCGGTAGTACATCACACGTGTGCTGCTATTAACGCGTCGAAATCCCTTGGGACGCGGCAAGGTATTGGTGTCAATAAACAGGTTGGGATCTACTGCAGACATGCCGTGATCGGACAACAAGATGAGACTGATCTCAGCATCCTGCTGACGATTGATGTCTTGAATGGCCCGCCATAACTGACTGACCCAATAATCTGTCTCTGCGATAGCGGCCTTGGTCTCAGGGGCATCAGGACCATAAGTATGTCCACTGGAGTCCACGGTGGAAAAGTACAAAGTCACCAAGTCAGGCCGATCGACCTCCGGTAGCGAGAGCCATTCGGTGGCCTGCCGCACTTTCTCCGACGGACTCACACTGACATCGTAGGCCCGATAATCTGTCGGAAGAATACCGTCAAATTTGGCGTCAGATTCGGGCCAGAAAAAAGTGGAGGCACGTCCACCCTGCTGCTCAACCAGCGTCCACAGTGGTGTGCCCGCCAGCCAATCAGGGTCCTTTTGACCAGACCCCATTCGGTAACAATCAGGTCGATCACTGCGGCAAAAATAATTATCCACCACGCCGTGGCCCGTTGGCCGAAGCCCCGTCGCGATTGATAAATGAGCGGGGAAGGTTTTCGAAGGGTAAACCGCTTGCAACTGATTGACGCGAACACCCTGCTCGGCCATTCGCTTCATGCTCTGCGCCTCTGGCCAATCCAAATAATCCCAGCGGAAACCATCGACCGACACCAGCACGAGGGTATTGGCTAGGGACGGGAAGACAGTGAACAGAAGGAAGCAGAAGGTTAGAAAGCGTTTCATTACCGCATGACTCCCTTGCGCGAGGTATTCCTGAATCTCTGGCACGCCCCGGTTAGCCGATGCTCGCCTAAAAAGCGTTTTGCTGTCATTGATACCACCCACCAGATCAAGCCCGCCGGCTTGCTATGACACCATATTGTAGCGATCACACCAGCGACTAGACAAAAAAAAGCGGCCTAAAGACCGCTTTCTCAAAAAGGCTTTTTGCCCGTTACAGGTAAAGCAAAATACCCAACACAGCGGCCATCAGCAATAACGAACAGTGGACAACACCCAATACTGATTTCATCGGGCCCATTTTGCCAAACAAGGCGTTGATCTCCAGCACCACAATCAAGCCTAATGCGGTGTATAGGCCGAGATCCGAGACGGTGCCCGCTGCCTGCGTTGAAATATCGGCTAAGTGCTTAGAACCCAACATACCCAGCAGCATTGGCCCAGAAAACAAGGTATTGGTTCGGCTCGCGAGCCCGGCTTTTGCAGCCGCAGCTGGACCATCACCTTCTTTCATGCCCAATACAATCTGCTGGTTTGGCCAAATCACCAACCACACATTGAGGAACATAAACGTCCCCGCCAGCGCTCCCATCCAAATGGCGGGCATGGCGGCCGCAAAGCCTCCGACTTTTTGGAACAGGTAAGCACCAGTCAGGAAGGTCAGCATGGCGCCCCAACGAAACCACCACAAGGCACGTGGCGCAAGCTTAGCCATCGCATCTGATTTGGCACTGGCTTCCGCCTCTTTGAAATATTCAGTCTGAACGAAATTAAAATAATACAGCATGCCGATCCAAACGATTCCGGCCAGCACGTGAAAATAACGAAAGAAAAATTCTACATAAGCCATGCGTGCGTCTCCTAGTTTTTTGATGACGGCATAAAGCCCGACGTCGGCGTGGAGTATATCGCACCGCAGGTAAAAAGCGCGATGGTACGCTCACTTTATATTGCCGAAGCCAGAGGATGCTCTGGCTGTTTTTCGCTCACGTAACTGGTCACGCTCGTTATCAAAAGTCGGCCAAAAAAAAGCCCGGCACGGGCCGGGCTTTTTAATGTAGCCGCAATAGCGGTGATTACATCATGCCACCCATGCCGCCCATGCCGCCCATGTCTGGCATGGCAGGTGCAGCTGCATCATCCTTCGGCGATTCAGCAATCATGACCTCTGTGGTGATCATGAGGCCAGCAACTGAACCC
>CAJWWJ010000075.1 GCA_913048575.1 uncultured Halieaceae bacterium | reverse complement strand
CGGACACCGCTATTTCACGGTCGCTGATTGGGGCCGTTGCGCTCAGAATATGCTAGTGTTCCCAAAGGTATTTACACGTCGTTTCCCATGTCGATAGCCCAAGAAAAACTCGCTGAGATTCGCACGCAGGTGCAATCCCATTTGGATCGTAGGCAAACTGGTGCGCTATCAGCAGCGCGTCGGGCAGCACTTGAGTCCACGATTCGAGGCCACCTGAGCGCGCACAACGCGGTGATCGTGGCGCACTATTACACTGCCCCAGAAATTCAAGCGCTCGCCGAAGCCACAGGGGGCTGTGTCTCTGATTCACTGGAGATGGCGCGTTTTGGCCGTGACCACCCGGCGGAAACGTTAATTGTGGCGGGTGTCCGATTCATGGGAGAAACCGCCAAAATTTTAACACCCAGCAAACGGGTGCTCATGCCAACTCTTGAAGCCACTTGCTCCCTCGATGAAGGCTGTCCAATCGATGCGTTTTCGCGTTTTTGTGACGCCCACCCAGAGCGCGAGGTGGTGGTGTATGCCAACACTTCGGCGGCGGTGAAGGCGCGCGCTGATTGGGTGGTCACATCTAGTATTGCCTTGGATGTTGCAGAGCATCTGGCCGCTCAAGATAAGCCTATTATTTGGGCGCCGGACAAACACCTGGGCGATTACGTCCAACGAGAGTCAGGGGCTGACGTCTTGCTGTGGGATGGCGCGTGTATCGTGCATGAGGAGTTTAAAGCGCGAGGTATCCTTGACCTCAAGCAAGTGCATCCCGACGCGGCAGTTTTGGTGCACCCAGAGTCACCGGCGAACGTCATTGCGTTAGCGGATCATGTGGGTTCCACCACGCAAATTATCCGCGCCGCTCAGTCGTTACCGCACAGCACTTTCATTGTCGCCACAGACCAAGGCATCTTTTATAAATTACAGCAGGCCGCTCCCGATAAGCAGTTCATCATCGCGCCGACAGCGGGGAAGGGCGCCACCTGCCGCAGTTGCGCTAACTGCCCGTGGATGGCCATGAACGATCTGGAGTCGATGGCGTCAGTCTTTGATCGGGATGACAACGAGATTCATGTGCCCACTGATATCGCTACTGCGGCGATGCGCCCGCTCGAGCGAATGCTCGCCTTTGCGGAGACGCTCAAGCCATAACGCCGGTGGGCACGCGGTGGTGCATTAGCTTCGATCCATCTCTGCTCGCATGGATTGAATATCTCGCAGGCGCTCGTTGATCAGCGATGAGGTCGTGAAGTCGCGATCCGTCAGCGCCTGTGCGTAGCCCAATTGTTTCTCGGCGGCGTCTAGCGCATTGATCATAATAAAATACTCGGCTCTGGAGCGATGCAAGCCAATAATATTGCCGGCTAAGCCTTGTACTTCCGCCAGCAGATACCAAAGCCCAGGGTCATTGCTGACGCGTCGGGATTGTTCGATCAATGTGGCCTCCGCGAGGTGGGGTGATCCTGCTTGATGTAAGGCGTCGGCGTAAGCCATTGTCAGGGGATGGTTGCCCGGCGATAACTCAAGGCGTTGCTCGAGCGTCGCGACAGCGCGTTGTGGATTGCCGCGCGCCAAGTCAATTTCGGCATCGGCGATCACATACTCGATCCGATCCGTGTTCTCCGACCAGATACTGTCGAGTGATAGCGCTGCTTCATTGGGGCGGCCTGCTGCCGTCAACGCGAGGACCAAGCCATAGGTGGTGGCTTCGGTTGAGCGTGTTTGACCCTGAAGCGCTGCACGAAAGCTTGCCACGGCCTCTTCCGGTGTTGGGGCGGAGTGCACCTCAACCCGCGCTCGCATAAGCTGAAAGTCGAGGCTGACAGGGCGGATGCGCTTGGGATATTGCATGGCGCGCGTTCGGGTATCGGCGATTCGCCTTTCTGACAGCGGGTGAGTGCGCATAAATTCGGGTACCCGATTGGTTGAGCTGTAACGGGTGGCGGCGAGCATCCGCTCAAACATTTGCGGGGCCGCATAGGGGTCCATGCCTGCTTCATACAGGGTTCTAAGGCCAACTCGATCAGCCTCGGCTTCGTTCGATCGGCTATAACGTAACTGCTCGTCTTGAGCGAGCCCTTGAGCCGTTGTCATCGCCGCAAGCCCGGCGTCGGTACCGACGGTCGCAGCCAGTAAGATGCCGGCCAATAGGCCTGCGAGTTGCATCGGCCCTTGTTGCGCAGCCAGTTCCATTCGGCGAGAAAAATGCCGTTGGCTCAGGTGTGCGATTTCATGGGCCATCACCGTCGCAAACTCATCCTCCGTCTGTGCGTAAAGAAAGAGCCCGTTGTGGACACCCATCACGCCACCGGGTACCGCGAACGCGTTGATTGAAGGATTGTCGACAATGACCAGTTCGATACGTCGATCTTGCAGGTCACTGTGTTGTGCTAATTCAAAGGTCAGGTTTTCGAGGTAGCTGTGCAATAGGGGGTCGTTGACCAGCGGGGCTTGCCCTCTGAAGCTACGGAGCCACATTCGTCCAATCTCGTACTCATAGTCGGCGGAGAACAAGCTGGTGCTCGATTCACCCAAATTGGGAATTTTGAGGTCTTCAGTACTCGCATTCACGCGTGTCAGTAAGCTGAGGGTAATCACACTCAGCAACAGGGTTACTTGGGCGATGATGAGGGGAGGCCGAATCATGACGATACTCTAGCTTACTTGCGGGCGTGTCGGGAGGTGACTGCGAGTGTGAAAATGCGGGCTTCTCGAACTGCGTCTGCGAATAAACGATATACTTCTGCTTCAAACGATCTGGCCATACGCTATGTCTGACCCCTCTGCGCCGGTTGATTCGGTCGATGCCCGCGGTGAACGCTGTCCGATGCCTTTATTAATGGCTAAGCGAGCGTTGCGTGAAATCCCTGTCGGTGGTGTCCTCGAGGTGTTGAGCACTGATGCAGGCTCGGAGAGAGACTTTGAAAGTTTTGCGCGACTAGCAGGCCATCAGGTGAGCTGCGAGCGACTGCCAGACGACGTGCTGAGATTGATGATTATCAAAGCGTAACTCGAGGGGTTTGATTCAAGTGAAAGAAGTACTCACGCGGTGGTATCAGCGTTATTTTAGCGAGGAAGAGGCCGTTATCCTCTTGGTGCTGTTAGCGGCTGCGTTTGCGGTGCTGCTGATTTTTGGCGACATTCTCGCGCCCGTCTTTGTGGCCGTCGTGCTCGCTTACTTGATGCAAGGCGTGGCAAATTTTCTGCGCCACAGGGGATTGCCGGCAGAAGTCAGCGTGGGTGTGTCGACACTGCTGTTCCTCAGCGGTTTCTTTGCGTTTTTACTCGGTTTGGCGCCCTTGGTGTGGCGACAATTAATGGCTCTGGTGCGCGAGGCACCGGCTATGATCGAGGCGGGAAGACGGGTGTTGGTGACCCTGCCCGAGGAGTATCCCGTATTGTTCACTCAGCAACAGGTGAATGAGCTGACGGCGGTGATTCAGACAGAGATGGCGTCGACTGGTCAGCTATTGGTGACCAAGGGACTGAGTTCAATTCCCGGTGTATTGGCCACGATTGTCTATGTGGTCTTGATCCCCCTGATGGTCTTTTTCTTTCTCAAAGATCGAGAGCAGTTGGTGACGTGGTTTGCTGGCTTTTTGCCCAAAAAACGGCCGTTATTGGACGGTATATGGCGCGAGCTGAATCAGCAATTTGCGAACTACGCGCGCGGAAAGGGCATTGAGGTTGTGATCGTCGGTGCTGCCACTTACGTTGTTTTTGCGATCTTTTCGCTGAATTATGCGGCACTGCTGGGATTGCTGGTGGGACTGTCGGTAATTGTGCCCTATATCGGCGCAACCCTGGTGACGATTCCTGTTCTCGTCGTCGCTTATTTTCAATTCGGTGTGACGCCGGATTTTTACTGGGTCTTTGGCGCTTATGCGGTGATTCAAATCTTAGATGGCAACGTATTGGTACCATTGCTGTTTTCCGAGGCAGTTAACCTTCATCCCGTGGCGATCGTCATTGCGGTACTGTTTTTTGGCGGTTTGTGGGGAGTATGGGGTGTCTTTTTTGCCATACCGTTAGCGACTCTGGTGAACGCCATTCTTTCTGCCTGGCCTGCTCGGGATGCGACGCCCGGGTCCTGACGGCGCGGCTGCTGACGTCAAGCTGACGCCGTTAGCTTTTTTACTCACTGACATAAGAGTTTGAATTTCATGCGTGGTTACTCCGATATCGTGTTGCGCCAAAGGGCGCCATCTTCTCTTTTTTCGGCACTATCGAGCGGCTTTTGGGTCGGCGTGATGCTGATCTTGATGGCCCCACTGGGGGGCTGTGGTGAATCCACGCCGGGCGCCGAAGAGCGAGAAACTGGCGTGGCGATCAGTCCTAATGATGATCGTGCCTACGCTTTGGTCGAGTTGGCTAACGGTTTAGAGGTCATGTTGGTGTCTGATCCGACGGTTGAGAAATCAGCTGCGGCGTTGAGCGTTGGCTTGGGCGCGGCGGCAGACCCCGACGAATATCCGGGGATGGCGCACTATCTAGAACACATGCTCTTTATGGGTTCAGCTCAATACCCAGACCCTGATGGATTTATGGCCTTCACTGCAGAGCACGGTGGCATGTCTAATGCCTATACCGGGCTCGATATTACCAATTACATGATGACGGTAGAGAATGATGCCTTTCCAGAGGGGCTAGATCGATTCTCTAGCTTTTTCACCGATCCGTTGCTCGACCCCACGTATATCGACAAGGAAAAAAATGCGGTCAACGCCGAATGGTCCATGCGTCGAGAGCAGGACTTCCGCATTGAGTATCGACTCGCGCGGAAATTGCTGGGCGCGCACCCCGCTAACCGTTTTCAAATCGGCAACTTAGAGTCGCTGGCCGATAAGTCAGAAGGGGGGCTTCACGCCGCAACGGTCGCGTTCTTTCAGCGCTATTACAGTGCCAATTTGATGAAAGCATCGCTCATCAGCGAACGCCCATTAGACGAAATGACCGCTTTAGCGGAGGCCTATTTTGCCGACATCCCGAATAAACAGGTGGCGCAACCAGACATTACTGCGCCGATTGATTTTCAGGAAGTGGGTGCTAAGCAGATACGGTATCGCCCACAGGACGATACGCGGGAGCTGCGGCTCGATTTTATTATCGACAACAATACTCATCTTTACGACACCAAACCGAGCGAATATCTCTCTTACGTGCTGGGTTCAGAAATGCCTGACACCCCCGCTGTTCGGTTGCGTGAATTGGGTTGGGCGAGCGCACTGATGGTGAGTGCAGACCCTTCGCGATACGGTAACTACGGGTTGTTTACTTTTTCAGTGCAGCTGACCCCTGAGGGCTTGGCTCATCGCGACGACATTGCCAGCATGTTGCTCGGGTATTTAGAAATGCTGCGTGCCGAAGGAATTGATGATCGGTATGCCGAGGAGTTTGGCACCTCGCTGTCCAACCGGTTTCGGTTTCTTGAAAAAATGGACGACTTCTCGTACTCGCATCAGCTCACGCGGGCGATGCAGACTTACCCATCGCGACAGGCCATTGAGGCGCCGTATCGTTTCGTCGGTTTTGACGAGGCTGCGGTCGAGGCCGTGCTGGCGCAATTAGTGCCCGAGCGCTTACAGGTTTGGGCCATCGATCAGGCTCAAGAGGTGTCTGAGACCCTCACTTTTTACGAGGGGCAGTATGCTGTCGAACCGCTTGAAACGCTTGCGCCGGCAGGACTGCTCGCACGCGTCGCGCCTTATGAGTTGGCGCTGCCAGCCCAGAACAGCCTGCTGCCTGAGCAATTCACCATTGTGTCGACCCAGAGCGAGCCGCAGCGGGTGATTGATGAGCCCGGCTTGAGTGTTTGGTTGCAGGGCAGTGAGGCTTTCGCGCAATTACCCAGAGGGTATACACAGTTATATCTGAACTCTCCGGTGCGCCAGCAGCGGGTCGATGCAGCGGTGATGATGGTGCTGTGGGCAGACTTGTACAACCTGAATGAAACGGCGCTGATTACCGAGGCGGGTATCGCCGGGATGGGGCTGGGCTTGCAGTTAGACGAGGGGCTTCGTATTTCGATTTCTGGTTTTACCGATAAGCAGCCGGAGTTACTTGCTGCCGCTTTATCTGCCCTGAGGGTGAGTCCCGACGAGCAAGCCTTGACGCAAGCGCTAGATCGTTTCTCGCGGGGGCTGCAAAATCGCAAGCGCGAAATGCCGGTCAGCCAACTAGGCCGGACCTTGTCGGGCCTGACACAAACGGGTTTTTATGACGAAGCGTCTTTGCGTGAGGCAGCGAGCCAGATTACGCCGTCAAAATTCACGGCGTTTGTGGATGAGTTATTAGCGCGTGCGCTAGTTCGAGTGTACCTGTTTGGCAACTATGACAGGGCGTTTGCGGAGACGATGGCGCAGCGCATTCGCGAGGGTTTGCCAGCAAGACCTGACAGCGAGTCAGGTTACGCTCGCAAGCGGTTCTATGCGCCGGAGTCTGGTAAAACGGTCACCTACAATACTGACTTGCCGGTGGACGATCTGGGCATGATGCTGTTATACGCCGCGCCCGACGCGACTGTAGAAAGCGAGGCGGCGGGTCGCGTCTTGGCGCGGCACCTGCGCAATCGCGTTTTCGATACGCTGCGAACTGAAGAGCAGTTAGGTTACGCCGCGGGGGGAATTGCGACGACGTTGCAAGACCACCCGGTGATCGGCTTTTACATTCAGACGCCGGTGAAAGGCCCCGTCGAGATGTTGGCGCGGTTTGAAGCGTTTACAGAAGAGTATGGCGAGACGCTAGAGGCACTGAGCGCTGACCAGTTCGCTAATTTGAAGTCGGGTGTGTTGACGGCATTAACGGAGCCACCGACGAATCTTGCGGATGAAGCGGGCCCCTTTTTATCAGACTGGAATCGGGAGCGGTACGAGTTTGGTAGTCGCCAGCGGATGATCGCAGCGGTGGAAGCCGTAACGATAGATGGCGTGCGCGCACATTACCGGGATACGGTGCTTGGGTCCAAGCCGAGCCGTATTCTGATTCAGTTGCGTGGCGAGCGTTGGAGCGACTCACCCTTTGCGATGATCGCGGGGGAGACGGTGATAGACAGCATCGAGGCTTTCCACGAGAGTATGCCGTTACAGCCATTAGACTAGTCTAAGAGAGAACCAATGGGTATCAAGCTCGCTGATTGTTACAACACCCACCAGTTTCGCAAGCTGGCGAAGGCGCGTTTGCCGGGGCCCATATTTCATTACATCGATGGCGCCGCTGACGATGAAGTGACCTACCGGCGGAATACGGCGGCCTATGAAAGCTGTGACTTGGTGCCCAACGTGCTGGCCGGCGTCGATACGGTTGATCTGTCGACCACGGTGATGGGTATCCCGATTGATATGCCGCTCTTTCTCTCACCTACGGCATTACAACGGTTGTTCCATCATGATGGTGAGCGAGCGGTCGGTCGGGCGGCGGAGGCCTTTAACACCTTATTTGGGATCTCTTCATTAGCAACGGTGGGCATAGAGGAGGTTGGGGAGAGCATTAAGTCGCCAAAGGTGTTTCAGCTTTACTACCACAAAGACAAAGCGCTGACCTGGGACATGATTGATCGCTGTAAGGAAGCCAACTTTGACGCGCTTGCCCTCACCGTTGACACGATTGTTGGAGGGAATCGCGAGCGCGATTTATGGACCGGTTTTACCTCTCCACCTCGGCTGACGCCGGCAAGCTTACTCAGCTTTGCGACGCACCCCAGTTGGACACTGAACTATCTGCTCCGAGAGCCCTTTGCCTTATCGAACTTGAAAAACCACGTCTCCGAGGGGTCGAATGTCAGCATTTCGGTGTCTGATTATTTTTCAACGATGTTAGATCAGACCATGGACTGGGACGCTGCTGCTGCGGTGCGGGAGCGCTGGGGAAAAGCGTTCTGTCTGAAGGGCATTATGTCGGTGGAAGACGCGCGTAAAGCGGTTGAAATCGGAGCAGATGCCATAATGGTATCTAATCACGGGGGCCGGCAGCTTGACGGTAGCAGAGCCCCCTTTGATCAGCTGGCCGAGATCATCGATGCCGTGGGCAGCGATATCGATGTCATTTGCGACGGCGGTATTCAGCGAGGCACTCACGTATTAAAGGCGCTCTCCCTTGGCGCTAAAGCCTGTTCGGGGGGACGATGGTATCTTTACGCCCTGGCGGGGGCGGGTCGGCAGGGGGTTGAGCGAGCGCTCACTAACATGCACAGTGAGCTAACACGCGATATGAAGCTCATGGGTGCACGGTCGCTGGCAGATCTCGGCCGCCAGAACCTGCGGTTCCGATAATCCTCAATCTGACTGCCTTCTCGGCGCTGAGACACTCACGCTCAATCACCGTTATATCCGCCCCCTCCCAAGTAACTGATTCATCCAGCTTTTGCTTGTGCTGCGACTCACAGCACTGGGATTGGCATCGGGCGAATTAGGTGGGCTCATTGGCCTGGCGATAAAGATAAAATTCTATAATAGAACTTTATATATCTCGGGGACTAATATTGATATGCTAATGCCCATGGATGGCGCGTTTATTAGTTCTTTAATGGAACTTTAATGACTTATTATAGTTCAGCGCCTGCTTTAAAAAGACAATCGTGATGAGGTGGGAGTGGGCATGTCGCAGTTGGACGCATTTGAGCTCGAGGAGTGGACCGAGTCACTGGACGCGGTCTTGCGACATAATGGGCCGGAGGCGACCGGTGAGCTCATCAAGCAGTTGTCCGAACACGCTGAGTCGGCGCGGGTGCCGCTGCCGAGTGCCATTACCACGCCCTTTCGCAATACGATTCCTCCCGAAGATGAGCGCCCTTTGCCGGGGGATTTGTTTATGGAGCGTCGCATCCGCTCCTTGGTTCGATGGAATGCGCTCGCCATGGTCATGCGTGCCAACGACAACGAGGACGGATTGGGCGGACACATCTCCAGCTTTTCGTCTAGCGCGACGTTGTACGACGTGGGGGTTAACCATTTTTTCCGGGGCACGGCGAATGGGCACCCCGGCGACCTCGTGTACTACCAAGGTCACAGTGCACCGGGTATGTATGCCCGCTCGTACTTAGAAGGTGTCCTCAGCGAGGGGCAATTAGAGAATTTTCGTCGTGAGGTCGGGGGGCGAGGCTTGTCGTCTTACCCCCACCCATGGCTGATGC
>CAJWWJ010000074.1 GCA_913048575.1 uncultured Halieaceae bacterium | reverse complement strand
CGATCATTCCGAACTGGGCGCAGTCGATGCGACCTATTTTTGCCTGAGCCATGGGCTGTCAACCTCAGATGCCGACCTCGTCACTTGGCTCGTGCAAAATCACCTACTGATGAGCCAAATCGCACAAAAACGAGATATATCCGATCCTGAAGAGATTCAGCGCTTTGCCGAAACGGTGGCCGATCAGGAACGATTAGACTACCTCTACACCCTGACTGTGGCTGACATTGCCGGCACTAACCCTGAATTGTGGAATGCGTGGCGCTCCTCCTTGATGCGCCAACTCTATACAGAGACGAGTCGAGCGTTGTCGCGCGGATTGCAGAATCCATTGGGGCGAGAGCAGGTCATCGAAGCCACGAAACAGGCGGCCATCGAAGCACTTGAATATCGAGGTTTTCTGCCCGAGGAACTCTTGAGTGCTTGGTCCTCACGCGGAGAAGATTACTTTTTGCGCGAACGCCCGGAAGACATTGCTTGGCATACCGAAGCCATCGCTGATCATGATATCCAAGGTGGCGCACTCATATTAGTCCGTCAGGCCAGCGATTCACCCATTGCAAATGCGACACAAATTTTTGTCCATACGGTTGACGCACCGGATACCTTTGCCAGGATCTGCGCCGCACTAGAGTCACTGGACTACAGCATTCATGATGCCCGCATCTACAGCGATACCGATGGCAGTACGCTGGATACCTTCTTCGTCCTGAAAAATGATGGCTCTACCCTCGATGCTCACGTCGACAGCGCTGTCGAAATTAAAGAGGCGATTCAGCATAGCCTACATCACGCCACTCTAAAGACGATCTCCCGACGCACTCCAAGAACAGCCAGGGCATTTACGATTCCCACAACGGTCGATTTTTCACAGGACGATTTGGGTGGATTGACTATTCTGGAAGTCACCACGGCAGACCGACCGGGACTCATGGTGAGGTTGGGGTCGGTACTATCCCGCTATGCGGTTTCAATACAGGGCGCAAAAATCCAGACACTGGGCGAGAGAGTCGAAGACACCTTTTTCTTAGCCGATGGAACGGGTGGGCAACTGACCGACGAAGCCTTAGTAGACCAACTCAAAAATGATCTGATCGCCGAGCTAGATGGTTTGACGCAAGATCCAGACACTTCGTCTTCCGAGCATGACATTTGAACTCGGGGCTCACGCTACTCCAGCCGTATCCCTTTGAGCGACTGGCGAAGCTACTCCGCAATTCAAAACCCGCTCTCGATCCCGTCATCCCGCTGACGATGGGAGAGCCTCAGCATCCGGCACCCGATGGCGCCCTCGAGCTATTGAAAGAGCACGCGGAGTTAGTCGCCAAATATCCAGCGACGCAAGGTCGAGCGCAGTTGAGAGCCGCCATCGCAAGATGGCTAGAGAAGCGTTTTGTCCTGCCATCGATTGATCCCGAGCACCACGTTCTGCCACTCAACGGCACCCGAGAGGGTTTATTTGCGCTAGCGCAAGCGGTGGTCAGCACTCGGCAAGCGGGGGGTGTCATCTGCCCTAACCCCTTTTATCAAATTTATGAGGGCGCCGCGCTGCTCGCGGGCTCGCAACCACTGCTGCTTAATTGCGATGAGCACAACGGCTTCCTACCGGATATTGATCTGGTCACGCCCGCGCAATGGCAAAATTGCCAACTCGTATACCTGTGCACGCCTGGCAATCCGGGGGGAGCCGTGATGTCGAGTCGTCAATTACAACGGCTGATCGCGCTCGCCCACGAGCACAACTTTTTGATTGCCAGCGACGAATGCTACAGCGAAATCTACCCGGATGAAGCGGCTCCACCCACGGGGCTCCTCGAAGCCGCCGCGGCCATGGGCAATACTGAATTTCGACATTGCCTGTGTTTTCACAGTTTATCCAAGCGCTCTAATTTGCCCGGCCTGCGGTCGGGTTTTGTCGCGGGCGACCCAGAATGGATCGCGCATTTTCGTCGTTATCGAACCTATCATGGCTGTGCCATGCCACTGCATCATCAAATTGCCAGTGAATGGGCATGGGCCGACGAAGAGCATGTCGCGGCCAACCGGGCGCGGTATCGCCAAAAATTCGAGGCCGTCACACCCATTCTGTCTGCTGTCCTACCCACACCCAAACCCGATGCAGGCTTTTATCTATGGCCTCAAACGCCGGTTGATGACGAACACTTTACCCAGACAATATATGAAAGAGCCGGCGTTAGCCTACTCCCGGGCAGTTATCTCGCGCGCGAGACAACGACAGGAAATCCGGGCGCCAAGCGTGTCAGAATCGCGTTAGTTGCAGAACTGTCGCAGTGCGTCGAAGCAGCAGAGCGCATTGCTGACTGCCTGCGTCGAGGTTGGTAGGACACTTGTCATGGCAAACATGAGTAAAGCAGAGCGTATCTCGTTCATCGGTGAGCGACTGCAATCACTGTATCCTGAGACACCGGTTCCTCTCGATCATCAGGATCCCTACACACTACTAATTGCTGTTTTACTGAGCGCGCAATGCACGGATGAGCGAGTTAACCAAGTGACACCCGCGCTATTCGAGCAAGCCAACTCGCCCGATCGAATGGTCTTATTGTCGGTGGAGGCCATCCGCGCGGTCATCCGTCCCTGCGGGCTTTCCCCTCAAAAATCAAAAGCCATTCATCGTCTCAGCCAAATATTACTCGACCTCTACGACGGCGAGGTGCCGGCCGATATGGCAGCGCTTGAGCAGCTCCCCGGTGTGGGCCACAAAACTGCCAGCGTTGTGATGGCACAGGCGTTCGGTCTGCCCACCTTTCCCGTCGACACCCACATTCACCGACTCGCTCAGCGCTGGGGACTCACGCGGGGTCGTAATGTCACGGAGACTGAACGAGATCTCAAACGTGCCTTCCCGATTGAATGCTGGAACGCTTTGCATCTACAAATTATTTTTTATGGCAGGGAGTACTGTACCGCGCGGGGTTGCGATGGTCGTGTCTGCGAGATTTGTCGCACCTGCTACCCGGCAAGAAAGCACCCGAAGCGATGTAACAAAGCGTGAATCTAACAGCCATTTTGCGCCGATTCTGCTAACCTTGTCCGGACACGGGTTGCTCAGTGTTATTGATATAGCCTCCTTTCAGCGCCCACCTTCCAAGCCATAGACCTTCACCATGACGACAACGCCTACAATTTATGGCATCGCCAACTGCGACACCATCCGCAAGACACGAAAATGGCTTGATGCACATCAGATTGCCTACAAGTTTGTCGACGTCCGGGAGCAATTGCCATCGCCGTCTAAAGTATCACTGTGGCTCGAAAAAGTGGGTGCCGAACAACTCGTCAACCGACGCAGTACCACGTGGAGAAATCTTGCCGATTCAGCACGGGAAGCGCTGGAGGGTGGTGCTGCGGAGCAAATATTACTGGATCATCCGACCTTGATAAAACGCCCAGTGCTTGAGCTGGGGGGCGAGGTCGTAGTGGGGTTTTCGGCTGATCGCTATCAGCAACACTTTAACGTTTGAGGAGTCACTATCGTGGGCGCATTGCATGGATTTGGTCTGGGGATCGCCTCTGAGAACGCAGTCGGAGACACGCTGGACGTCTTCTACCCGCAACCGTTGAGCAATGTAACGGGGGCACTCTGTGACCAACTGACCGATGTGGCAGGTCGTCTAGACAGCGCGCAACTGCGCGAACTCTCCACAATGCTGCACAAGATGGGCGAGAACACATTGGGCGACTTGGCGACTCGACTGGCTGAGTCGGATCGGCCCATCGTGGCTGCGTTGCTAGCCGATAATCGCCCCGCGCGCTCGGTTGAAGAGGCGTATCTCAAGCTGCATCTCCTGTCGCACCGGCTGGTCAAACCACACCAGACTGATCTGACGGGGCTCTTTGGCTTGTTACCCAATGTCGCGTGGACTGACCAAGGGCCCGTAGATCTTACTGAGCTACCGCAACGACAGCTCGATGCTCGACTACGAGGCACCGTCCTTGAGGTCTCAAGCGTGGACAAGTTTCCCAAAATGACCAATTACGTTGTGCCAGCTGGCGTACGCATCGCCCACACAGCAAGAGTTCGGCTTGGCGCCTATCTAGGAGAAGGGACCACCGTGATGCATGAGGGGTTTATCAATTTTAATGCAGGCACTGAAGGTCCCGGTATGATTGAGGGGCGTATTTCAGCCGGGGTCTGGGTGGGGACAGGCTCCGATCTTGGAGGGGGATGCTCTACTATGGGCACGCTGTCCGGCGGCGGCGATATCATTATCTCGGTCGGTCGAGAATGTCTTATCGGAGCAAACGCTGGACTGGGTATTCCCTTAGGCGACCGTTGCACGATTGAAGCAGGACTTTTTGTTACTGCGGGTACCAAAGTCAGTCTATTAGATGGGTCAGGGAACGTGGTCGATACCGTGTCGGCGCGCACCTTGGCCGGCCGGCCCGATCTTTTGTTTCGGCGCCATTCAACCACGGGGGCGGTGCAATGTCTGACCAATCAGTCTGCCATTGCATTGAATGAGATGTTGCATGCCAATAATTGATCCTGAAGACCCAACGCTCGCGCTGACGAGAGCCTTAATCGCGCGTCCATCCATCACACCCGAGGATGCGGGTTGTCAGCAGTTAATGATGGATCGACTCAGCGCGGCGGGTTTTATCTGTGAATCCATGCGATTTGCTGAAGTCGATAATTTTTGGGCAACACGAGGAACCCAAGGTCCCCTGCTCGTCTTCGCCGGCCATACCGACGTAGTCCCACCCGGCGATCAGTCGGCGTGGCAATCAGACCCCTTCCATGCGACCGAAGCGGGAACAGACCTGGTCGGTCGTGGCGCTGCCGACATGAAGGCCAGCTTGGCCGCAATGGTCGTAGCCTGCGAGCAGTTTGCCGCAGCACACCCGCACCACAGCGGTCGAATTGGCTTTTTGATTACATCAGATGAAGAAGGGCCGGCCAAAAACGGAACCATCAAGGTGATCGACACACTGACCGAGCGGGGCGAGCAAATCGACTGGTGCATTGTGGGTGAGCCCTCCAGCACGCGACAGCTTGGTGACCTCGTGAAAAATGGGCGAAGAGGATCCATTAACGGGACGCTTGTCATTCACGGGACTCAGGGACACATTGCCTATCCGCACCTAGCCGATAACCCGATACACCGAGCATTGCCAGCATTGCATGCCCTAGCAACCGAGCAATGGGATAACGGCAATACGTTTTTCGATCCCACTGCTTTGCAAATCTCAACAGTTAGATCAGGTCATGGCGTCACTAACGTGATCCCCGCGAGCATCGAGGTCATCTTTAACCTGCGATTCAGCACAGAAATCACCGTTGCCGACATTAAGCGACGATGCGAATCGATTCTTCAACAACACGGACTGCGCTACGATCTGACGTGGTCACTGAGTGGAGAGCCTTTCTTGACCGAGCCGGGCGAACTGCTTGATGCGATTAAAGACAGTATTCATGCGGTGACTGGGCTTGATCCTGAGGTCTCGACTGGCGGGGGCACGTCTGACGGCCGGTTCATCGCACCCACCGGCGCGCAGGTAGTCGAGTTGGGCCACATTAATAGCACCATCCACCAGTGCAATGAGCGCGTCAACATGGCAGATATTCCAACCCTCACCGCCATCTATCTGGCAATACTCAAACGGCTTTTACCCGCTGAATGACGATCTAACGCATCGGCGCCGCTCGCTCACTAAGCCACTGTGCCGGCTGCATTAGCGCAAGCTGCAGGTGCCGTTCCTGCCACCATGATCGCTCGACATCGGCCCACGTTTCCGTCAACGCCTGAAGTCCGGCACCCAAAGCGGTGAGAGCTGGCGTGGTCGGAGACAAGATCGTCATACCAATACTCTCAGATGGCGACATCACCGCTCTCGCGGCGGCGGCACTCATGGCAATGCGCTCAACAAAACTCCTTGCGTGATCCAAGGTCACTTCTAATGGCACTTCTGATGGCACTTCTGATGGCACCTGAAACCCCGCTTCGAGTGACGCTGGATGATGTCTGGCGTCCCAAGGCGGCAGCATCAATACCACCTCTTCAACCGGCCTGCGCTGTCGCAACAGATCAGACAACAAACCCGCTCCAATAGTGGTACCTGCATCCGCATCATGCCACTCCGGCGCTAAATCGCCGGACTGGCCATTAAATGTTTGCTCATTGACCGCTACCCTAAGGCTCTCTATTGCCGCGAGCCGCCCGCAAAACACCTGCCGACTGCGTCGATGAGGTGAAACGGCTCCCACTGCAAGGTCTTTAGCGAGGTGTTCAATCCCGATCCAAATGCAACTCGCTATCGTCAACGTTATCGCTCCTCTGCACTACTGCCGCTTTTCAGAACTATTTAGCACTGTGCGCTGCTGGTCCCCTCTACCGCGACACTCGCCCCGCTTTGGCTGTAGCGTCGGCTATTCTCTCACTCACCCGCTTGAGCATGGCGAACAAACACGTCAAACCTAACGGACTTACCGGATAAACTGAACGACGCTTTTCGCTCACCCAGCACTGGCGCCTTCACTGGACGTTTGACCACAATACGATCAACGGCCTGCTGAGAAGCCCAGTCCATTAACGACTCTCCCCCATCATTGGAGGCAGATAAGTACTGCAACATCATCGCCTCCTTTTTAACCGCCGCTGCCTTTTTGCGTTCCGGAAACATAGGGTCGATATAAATCACGGTCGCGGCGCCCAGCGACTGGGCTTCACTATTACCGGCATGAACCGTCATTCGCCCTGCCGCATCACGAACGGCCTCATGGCGACTCACTTGCGCGCATAAAATCGCATCCTGTAACAGCCAGGCCAGCGCGGGAGTCTGCTCACACAGTGTCACTCGACATCCTAAATCAGCGAGCACAAACGCATCTCGCCCTAAACCACCCGTGGCATCGAACACAATAGGATGTCGATCATTCTTCACACCAACCGCCCTACCCAATAGCTCATTTTGGCCACCATGACGTCGATGCAACATGGCTGCCGAATCGTAGCGTATCGCTACTTTTAGCCCCGCTGTCTCCAGCCATGCGTTTGCTTCTCCCACGATCAGCTCAATGTCGTCTGACTTCAGTGCGGGGTTATAAGGCAAGGTCAGTTGCGCTGCAGCGGCTTGGGCACGCAGCGGTGATTCGCCAAGCACTGGCCTCACAACAACCCGCCTAGCGGTGCGGTCTGAAAGCTGAGGGGGCGTAATTTGCATTCAATGAGGGGCCATGCTTGACTGAGCGCCCGTGTATCTTAATCGTTATATGACCTCACTGAGTATCGTTTTTAGCCATCGGCCTCTCTGTCTGCTGGCGGCGATCCTTTTGTGTCTCCCCAGCTGCGAGACATTGGATCGCTATGACATCACGATGAATAATGTCCCAGTTTACCAAGCGGCCTCCGTCGCGACAGTTTCTGGCGTGGAAGACACGGCATTAGCACAGTGTCTTCAACAAACCCTCAACGATGACAAAGCGGCCACTTTCGCTGCCTTAACGTCGCTTAATTGCAGTCATGGAGGCATTACGACGCTGGCGGGGCTGGCGCAATTTACGGGGCTTAAAACAGTGAAGCTCAGCGGCAATCGCATCCGCAATCTGTTGGTGCTCGAGAGGCTCGTCGAGCTCGAGGCACTTTGGCTCGATAACAACAAGGTAATCGATCCAATTCCCGTGTTGCGCATGGTCAAGATTCGTCAACTTGATCTCTCCGGTAACGCGACCCTGCAGTGCCCTGCCTCGACTGAGATGCGCCCGCAACTTGTCATCACCCTTCCGGAGCACTGTCGATCCTAATGACCTATTGGCTCTATAGAACACTCGCGCTGCTGCCACTGCCGATTAAATATGGGTTGTCGAGTTTGGCTGCATTATTACTGGGCACCGTTTTCCGTTACCGCGCACGCGTCGTGGCTGACAATTTACATAACGCCTTTCCAGAACAAGATATCGAATGGCGCAAAGCGGTAGCCCAGCGTTTTTATCGACAATTTACCGATGTCACGATGGAGATCCTTCATTCATCACGTATGAGCCTTGATGATTTCGCAAAAAGAGTCACGGTAAGTGGGGTAGATGAGTTAGACCGCCTCTCCGAGAATCGAACACGATCCGTCATCGTGTTAACCATTCATCAAGGTAATTGGGAATGGATGATGCACGCTGCCAATGCCCATACCGGAATGGCAATCGATCCCGTGTACCGACGGCTTCATAGCCCGGGAGCAGATCGATTCGCTTACGAAGCTAGAAGTCAGTTTGGTGGGCAACCCATTCTCATGGAGAAGGTGGCAAGAAATGTTTTAAAGCACCGCAGGCGCAGCCGCGCACTGGTACTGGTAGCCGACCAATCACCGGGACAAAGAGATAACGTCTACTGGACACGATGGCTTAATCAACCGACGGCTTTTTTTACTGGACCGGCGACCATCGCCCAACTGACTCAATTCCCAGTGATGTTTGCTCGCTGTCGACGGGAGTCGCGCGGGCATTATCACCTGCAACTCATGCCGATAACGGAGGCGCCTGGGCAGGCAACGCCCGAAGAGATCATCGAAGCTTATGCTCGCGTCGCGGAAGAATCGATCCGGGAGGAACCTGAGAGCTTTTTGTGGTCCAACCGCCGCTGGAAACACCGACCGCCCGATGACTTCACTTGACACCTACCCGCTGACAGCCGCCTTGGGCGCAGTAGTAACGCGATCGACATCAACCCACTCAAAGCCGCTTTCTTGCGTCGCATGAATAATCGTGCAGTGCTCTCGATCTGACCAGCCTGCTAACATTGCATCAGCCAGCTCCGGGCGATTATTTTGTTGACTCAAATGCGCAATAAACAATAATTTTAGGTTGGTGGTATCAGCACAATCAAGAAACTGCCTCGCTTGGGCATTTGCTAAGTGGCCAAAGTCGCCCCCCACGCGAGTTTTGATCGAGCGCGGATACGGGCCTCTCATCAACATATCAGGATCATGATTAAACTCTAAAACTAAAGCGTCACACTGCGCAAAAGCCTTGAGCACGTGAGGCGTGATACTGCCGAGATCAGTCAGAATCCCCAGTTTTAAATGATCTTGCTGCAAGCAGTACTGGACTGGTTCACGCGCATCATGTGGCACGGGTTCCGCTGCTATCTGCAAATCACCCAAGGCAAAACGGTCACCAGGCCGGATGAGCACACGACGGGTGAGGCTCGCAAATTGGCGGCTAGATGCAGTACCTGCGGTGAGGAAAACGGGGAGATCGTAAGCTCGAGACAGTGCGCTAACACCGCGGCTATGATCCCCATGCTCATGGGTTACCAAAATCGCGTCAA
>CAJWWJ010000073.1 GCA_913048575.1 uncultured Halieaceae bacterium | reverse complement strand
TGCCGGTCAACAAGCGCCACTACGACATGCTGTACAGCCACTTCAAATATAGCGACAAGCCTCTGATGGGCTCGGTCACTCATTGGCGCCGCGCTCAAGACTCGGTCGATATGGCAAAAATCGTCTTTGGCGATGAGTTTGTGGATCAAAACTGCGTGCTCACCAGCTTGATCAACGTGAACTCTCCGTTGGTCTTTGACGGCACCATGCTCGGCTCACTCAAGGTCTATGCCCGCAATAACCAATCCACGGTGATATCGCCCTTTATTCTTGCCGGCGCAATGTCCCCAGTGACGGTCACCGGTACGCTAACTCAAATTCTCGCTGAGGCCTTAGCGGGCATCGCCCTAACGCAACTGATTCGTCCCGGCTGCCCTGTGATTTTCGGCACGTTTGCGGCAGCGGTATCGATGGCAACGGGTGCGCCCACCTTTGGTACCCCAGAGCCCAGCATGGTGATTTATGCCGCCGCCGCACTAGCGCGTCGGCTTGGTGTACCTTTCCGCAGCGGCGGCGGACTCTGCGGTTCAAAGCTGCCCGATGCTCAGGCGGCTTATGAGGCGGCGAATACGCTTCAGACCGCAGCGCTGGCGGGGGTGAACTTTATGCTGCATACCGCCGGTTGGCTCGAGGGCGGCTTGGCGATGGGCTATGAGAAGTTCATCATGGACTGCGATCAGGCAAGTATGATTTCAGTACTCTTGCAGGGTGTCGATATGTCCGAGAATGCACAGGCCATGGACGCGTTTGAAGAAGTGGGCCCCGGGAAGCATTTCCTAGGATCAGCACACACGCTCAGTAACTTTGAAACGGCCTTTTATCGCTCAACCGTCGCCGATAACAACAGCTACGAGCAATGGTCTGCAGAAGGCAGTTTAGATTCGGCCCAGCGAGCGAATGTTTTGTGGAAAAAAATGCTGGCGGAATACGAGGCGCCGGCATTAGATCCCGCTATCGACGAAGCACTGCAAGCCTTTATGACAACCCAAAAAGCATCTTTTGCCGATCGAGATTATTAAAAGAGGAGAGACCCTGCCATGTCAGATGACGAAGACGATATTGTCCTTTCAGAACTCTCGAACGAAGACCTTGTGCAACAAATGCACGATGACCTGTACGACGGCCTGACAGAAGAAATTGAAGAAGGCACACGAATTCTGTTGGCACGTGAGTGGTCTCCAGAGGAAGTGCTAGGCAAAGCATTGGTCGACGGTATGACCATTGTCGGCATCGATTTTCGTGACGGTATCTTGTTCGTCCCGGAGGTGTTGCTCGCGGCCAACGCCATGAAGGGTGGCATGGCGATACTGCGCCCGCTGCTCGCAGAGACCGGTGCCAAACCAGTTGGCACGATGGTCATTGGTACCGTCAAAGGTGACATTCATGACATCGGCAAAAACCTCGTTTCGATGATGTTAGAAGGCGCTGGGTTTGAGGTCTTTGACATCGGCATCAATAACGCTGTGGAAGATTATTTAGCAGCGATCGAACAACACAAACCAGACATTTTGGGTATGTCCGCTCTGCTCACAACCACCATGCCCTATATGAAGGTGGTCATCGATACGTTGGTCGAAAAAGGACTGCGCGAGGACTATATCGTGCTGGTGGGCGGCGCTCCACTCAACGAGGAATTTGGTCAGGCTGTTGGCGCCGATGCCTATTGTCGTGACGCAGCAGAAGCGGCGACCACCGCAATCCGCATGGTCAGTGAGCGCCGTCTGGCGCAGAGCGCCTGACCTTCTCGGCGATGATGGGAGCCACTCTAATCATCGCCTGCGGCGCACTCGCGCGGGAAATAGACGCGCTCAAACGCGCCAACGGATGGGATCAGCTGCAGGTACAATGCATTGATGCAGCTCTGCACAACCGACCTGAGGCGATTCCTGCGAGAGTAGACGCTTTGCTCGAGAAGCACTTCCATCAATACGATCGGGTGTTCGTGGCTTACGCGGACTGTGGTACCGGCGGCGCACTGGATAAGGTGTTGGCGCGATGGGATGTTAGCCGTCTCCCCGGCGCTCACTGTTATGAAGTCTTCGCGACGTCAGCCGTGTTCCATGCACTCGCAGAGGCAGAGCCTGGCACCTTTTACCTGACCGATTTCTTAGCACGGCATTTTGATCGGTTGGTCATCGAGGAGTTAAAACTCGATACGCATCCCGTTTTACAAGACATGCTCTTTGGCCATTACCAGCGAATCGTTTACCTAGCGCAAACAGACGATGCAACACTCCTCGCCAAAGCGCAAAAAGCGGCAGACCGATTAGGGCTCGCTTTCGAGGTCCTCGACACCGGATTAACCGCATTGCAAGCCGCATTAGCCCCGCAAGTTCTTCACTTTGATCATGACTCTGAGGCCCACCATGCAACGCATTGATATTTTGTGGCGCGATATTCCCTCGCAAGTCCTGATTAAGCGTGGCCGAGATCGTGGTAAGTACATGCTGAGCGCGCGCTTCCAAGAGGCGATAGACCGCGCTGCCATGCGAGCCGGCAAGGGCGGCAGTGACGCCTACCTCGATGAATGGCGACGAGTCACCACCGCGATAGAGGCCGAAGGCGCACTGGCAGATATTGCAGCGCAACTCGGTCAAGAGATTGAAGCGCAGTACTCTGACGAGGACATCACCCGACTTGCCAAGCAAAATGGCTATGCTGAGTCTAACTCATGAACTCGGCCAGACTGGGGTCCCTGCGCGGGCGCGATGGCTCGACGTATTGTTCGAAACAATAAAACCGCACCGCCACCTTCATTCCTATTTTCTTCTTTCATTACTATTTCTGCATTAGGTTATCCTCATGACAATAACGACAATCAGTTCGGCCACTAGGGAAGTTCATATGGGCTTCGATCAACGCTTTGTGATTATTGGGGAGCGAATCAATCCAACCGGCCGTAAAATTTTGGCTGAAGAAATGAAAAATGGTGACTACAGCCGAGTCGAGTCTGACGCGCTGGCGCAGGTTGCAGCAGGCGCCCACATGCTCGATGTTAACGCGGGGATTCCGCTGGCGGATGAGCCACGTATTCTGGCGGAGGCCATTCAACTGGTTCAGTCGATCACCGATGTACCACTGAGCATTGATTCTTCTATCGTCGAAGCACTGGAAGCGGGTCTTGCCGTTTATCAAGGAAAAGCACTGGTCAATTCAGTCACGGGTGAGGATGAGGTGCTAGAGCGGGTGCTGCCCTTGGTCGCCAAGCACAAGGCGGCTGTTGTGGCGATCTCTAATGATGAGACCGGTATCTCAGAGGATCCCGACGTGCGCTTCGCGGTCGCTAAAAAAATTGTCGAGCGCGCCGCTGACTACGGGATACCCTACAGCGATATTGTTGTGGATCCCCTCGTGATGCCGATTGGCGCGATCAATACTGCCGGCTTGCAGGTCATGGCGCTGGTGCGACGGCTGAGAGAGGAGCTCAAAGTGAATACCACCTGCGGCGCCTCTAACGTGAGCTTTGGCCTGCCTAATCGTAATGGCATTAACTCGGCCTTTCTTACCATGGCGATGGGTGCTGGAATGACCTCCGCCATTACCAGCCCCATGCATCCAGAAGTGATGCAGGCTGTGCGCGGTGGTGATGTCATGATGGGCCATGATCCCAACTGTACGCATTGGATCCGCGCCTATCGTGAACCCGCTGCTGAGGGTGAGGGACGTGGTGGCAGAGGTGGACGATCGGGACGTCGTAGGAGCGCGTGAATCTTGGGTGAAACCGATGTCAAAGTGCTCTTCATGCCCTCGGGGAGGCGTGGATTTTTTCCGCGCGGGACACCCCTTTTAGACGCTGCAAGAAGCTTAGGCGTCGACATCGACTCCGTCTGTGGTGGCAGAGGACTTTGCGGGCGCTGCCAAATCAGTTGCGTGACGGGGTCTTTTGCCAAACACCAAATCGAATCTGACGTCGATCACCTCTCCCCTTTTTGTGCGACCGAGGCCAAATTTGACGAGCGAAAGGGCCCTTTAAAAGAGGGCCGTCGGCTCAGTTGTCACACCACACTGCTGGATGATGCCGTCATCGATGTGCCCGCTGAGAGTCAGGTGCACCGACAGATCGTGCGCAAAGAAATGGAATCTCGCGATATCCGTCTCGATCCCGCCACACGGCTCTACTACGTACAGATTGGCGAGCCGACGCTCGAGGATCCCCGTGGTGAACTGCAACTGTTAATTGAAGCGCTCGAGGCCGATTGGGGTGTTACCGGCCTCACGTTGGCCCACTCACAGCTGCAGCAAATTCAAGCGGCACTGACACGAGAAGACCGTGGCATTACGGTAGCCGTGTATCAAGAACGCGAAATTACCGCTGTGTGGCCGGGGCTATTTGAGCAACCCCGGGGTATCGCCATTGACGTGGGCTCCACCACTGTCGCAGCGCATCTTTGTGATTTAAAAACCGGAGAAGTGTTGGCCTCTGCCGGCGTGATGAACCCGCAAATCCGCTACGGCGAAGATCTGATGAGCCGGGTGTCTTATGTCATGATGCACCCCGAAGGGGCGGAGCTCCTCACCCTCGCCATCCGCGAGGCAATCAATGGCTTATTGGTGGAGTTGAGTGAGCAAGCCTCAGGCGACATCAACGATATTTTAGAAATTGCCTTGGTGGCGAACCCCATCATGCATCACATTTTGCTGGGTATTAATCCGGTGAACCTCGGCACTGCGCCCTTTGCGCTTACCACCAGTGACCCGATCGACACCCGCGCCATCGAAGTGGGACTGATCGCGCATGCTGAGGCTCGACTGTATTGCCTGCCGTGTATTGCGGGCCATGTGGGAGCGGATGCTGCCGGGGTCATTTTGGCGGAGGCACCCCACCGCGGGGAGGGCATGACACTCGTCGTCGATGTCGGCACCAATGCTGAAATCGTGCTCGCCAATCAGGAGCGCCTGCTCGTGTGTTCGAGCCCCACCGGACCCGCTTTCGAAGGCGCACAAATTAGCAGTGGACAGCGCGCCACCATGGGCGCCATTGAGCGCGTTCGTATCGATCGGGAGACACTGGAGCCACGCTTCAAGTCCATCGGCAGCGATTTGTGGTCCAATGAAGCGGGCTTTGTAGAGGCGATGTCGGGCCATGGTGTCACCGGTATCTGTGGATCCGGCATCATTGAAGTAGTGGCTGAGATGTATCTTGCTGGCGTCATCACGCCCGAGGGTGTCGTCGACGGAGGATTGGCCGATCGGAGCACCCGTATTCGCCAAGAGGGTCGCACCTGGTCATATGTGTTACACCACGCCGAGACGGCCGATGAATCTGATGTGGTGGTCACCCAAAACGATGTGCGACAAATCCAGCTGGCCAAAGCGGCTCTCTACGCCGGTATCAAGCTACTCATGGATGAAATGGGGGCCCCCTCGGTCGATCGAATTCGCCTGGCAGGTGCCTTTGGGAGTCATATCAGTGTCAGCCACGCGATGGTACTGGGACTGATACCTGATTGTGATCTAGAAAACGTGACTTCAGCCGGCAACGCCGCCGGTGCGGGCGCCCGCATGGCGCTGCTGGATCGCAACGCCCGAATAGAGATTGCCGATACCATTCGCACGGCTGAACGGATCGAGACAGCGGTGGCTCCCGATTTCCAAAGCCATTTTGTCGGGGCGATGGCCCTACCGCATCAGAGTGATCCGTTTCCGCATCTGTTCTCTCAGGTAGAACCACCCAAGGCAAAGGCGGTCACTTCTGACGACACGCCCAAACGACGACGGCGCACTCGCTCGAATCGTTAGGGCGACGTACTGCCCACTTTGGCCGTCTTACGCCGCGCCTGGCGGTCATAAACCGCGTCATCAAGGCGGCTACCAAATAGCGAATCGGGCATCAGCTCGTAGTATGGATCGTGGGTCGGCATGGTCCGACTCCAATCAACGCGCTCTGATCGATAGGCCATTTTCCAAACCTCTCCTCGACGCTCGTAGCGATCGAGGTAGCGTCCGGCAACGATCAAATCTTCAAAGCCATTCTCTGCTTTCACTTTGTGATACGCCTGAAAATACACCTCACCGAAGGCCTCATCGCCCTCCACTTCGATCAGGGTATTGCCAATCATGTGCTGATTTGAGATGTGATCGGTCAGCGCCGTGACCGCAAACTCGATGAAAGTGGCGGCATCGCTGTTGATGAATCCGTATTCACAAAAGGCGTCCTCCCAAAATACCGAGTGGAGCAGCTCAGCATCCGTGCGATCAAGCCCACGCATGTACCGACACGACAATTCATAGAGCGCTTGTTTATCTAGCAAGGTCTGCAGTGCGAGATCCATTGATGAAGCCTCTTTCTAGGTTTAATCGATTGCCATGGTGCATCGTCATCCACATTCATGCCCAGATCAACCACTGCAGCAGCCTCAACGTGTTTGGCTTGTCGTTCTCTATCGGTCTGCGCATACTGATGACCTATCAATGACGGCGACGCCCAGCAGGTACCCTCGACACTATGGCAGATAACGCGCAATCACCCGGCAGTGCCCGGGCTCTCGGCACGTCCATCGCCGACGTATTGGCGTCCGATGCCCGCCCGGCTCCCGCACCACTCACGACCCACGCCTACGAATTCCTCGGCGATGCAGACCTGCCCACACACCGCTACACCTGCGATGATTTTTTCCAGCAGGAAATGTCCGGGATGTGGTCGCGCTGCTGGCAATGGGCCTGCCGTGAGGAACACATCCCGACTGTCGGAGATCACTATGTCTATGACATTGGGCCTTACTCCGTGATTATCACGCGAGTAGCGGTCGGCGAGATCAAAGCTTTTATCAACAGCTGTACCCACCGCGGGACCCGGCTTCTAAGCGAAGAGGGGCCTGGCTCCGGGCAGGGCTTTCACTGTCCGTTCCACGGATGGTCTTACGACCTTGATGGCACCCTCAAAGATGTGCCGGGACACTGGGATTTTCCACATGTTTGCGAAGCAACCCATTCGCTTCAGTCCGTCAGGTGTGACACCTGGCAAGGTTTTATCTTCGTCAATTTTGATATCGATGCTAAACCGCTGCGCGAACAGCTGGACGTGATGCCCGAGCATTTTTCGCATTTCCCGCTGAGTCATCGTCGCATTCGGCTCCATGTACAAAAAGCATTGCCTGCCAACTGGAAGGCCGCGCAAGAGGCATTCATGGAGGCCTATCACAACTTTACGACCCACGATGCGCCCACGGGGGCCAATGCCCAGTACGATATTTTTGGCCCTCATGTAAGCCGCTTCATTCATAGTCTTGGCCACTACTCCCCCGAAGCACTGTCGGATTACCCCGGGGATAAGTGGCGTGCGCCACCGCTGACCGAGCAGGAACTCCTGGCGGGGCTTCCAGTGGAGCAGAGACAACTGGCCGAAGATGAAACGGCGCGGGCCGTTGGCGCTCAGCAGCTGCGCGAAGCGCTCGGCGCGCAACTCAACGTGGATTTTTCTGCCGCTTCCGATAGCGAAATGCTGGACTCTATCGAATACCACGTTTTTCCCAACGCCTTTTTCTTCCCCGGAATACTGATCTCCATGGCCTATCGCTTTAGGCCCCTTGATGACGACGTGGACAGCTGCCTATTCGAGATACTGATGTTAGAGCCGCTTGCGGAAGGCGCGACGCACCCCGACCCGCCCGAACCGGTGTATCTTGAGGTCGAGCAGTCATACACAGAGGTCGATGAGCTCGCTTGGTTGGGCGCGGTCTATGATCAGGACACCAGCAACCTGCAGTTACAACAGCAAGGCCTCAAGAGCAGTCGCAAGGGTATTACACTGGGGAATTATCAGGAGGCGCGCATTCGGCGCTTTCACCTGACCCTCGATCACTATCTGGCGCAAGCTCACCTCGCCCAGGGCAGCAGCGACGGTTGACCGGGTCATTTGGGTCTGAGCGTATTCCCCCGTAAACTAGGCCGCTCGATTCTGCGTATTAACCTCACATTTCTCCACGGAGCACGTCACTATGAAACTCGGATTTCTTCTCGGTTATTCAGGTAAACAGATTCATATTCCACTGGACCTGATTAAAACAGCCGAGTCCATGGGCTATGACTCAGTGTGGACCGCAGAGGCCTATGGCAATGACGCGGTGACCTCTGCCTCCTGGGTGCTCGCCAATACCAGCAAAATCCGGGTAGGAACGGCCATCATGCAAATGCCCGCAAGAACGCCAGCCATGTGTGCCATGACAGCCATGTCGCTCGATCAGCTCTCTGGCGGCAGATTCATCGTCGGTTTGGGTGCATCAGGACCGCAAGTTGTCGAAGGATGGCATGGCGTGCCTTATGGTAAGCCCGTTACCCGCACCAAAGAATATATTCAAATCATGCGCAAAATCTTCAAGCGTGAAGGACCGGTAGAACTCGACGGTAAAATGTACCAACTGCCCAACACCGGAGAAGGCACGACGGGTCTTGGCAAACCGCTCAAGTCGATTTTAGCGGCCAGCGACAACATCCCGATTTACACCGCTTCGATCACGCCCGCTGGATTACGCTGCGCGGGTGAAGTGGGTGACGGCGTGTTCCCCGTCTGGATGGACCCCACAAAATACGCCGTTATCGGTGACTCGATCGAAGAAGGGTTCGAAAAGGCGGGCAATGGCAAAAGTCTCAAGGACTTTGATATTGCTCCCTTTGTCACCGTCGCGATGAACGATGACCTAGACGCCGCTTACGATTCCTTGCGGCCTTGGTTAGCACTGTATATTGGCGGGATGGGGGCCAAGAACAAAAACTTTTATCACGAGTACACCACCCGCCTTGGCTATGGCGACGCCGCTGATGAGATTCAAGCACTCTACCTCAGCGGGAAAAAGCAAGAAGCCGAAGCAAAAGTGCCTAACCAGCTGCTCGATGATGTCTCATTGATCGGTCCTCGTGGGCGCATTATTGAACGCCTGCAGTCGTGGAAAGAGGCTGGCAAGCGGGGCGAAGTGGGCAGTATGCTGCTCGGCGTGCAGGATCCCGAGGTACTGGAGCTCTTCGCAAACGAAATGCTGTAAGGCGCTGCGTGACCTCGATGATGCAAGCCGATGGCGCCTGCTTATGCGGCGACGTAACCTGGGAAGCGACAGTGGACACCCAGCTTATCGTGGTCTGCCATTGCAGCGATTGCCAAACCGTGGGCGCCTCTGCATTCCAATTCTCGGCGCGCGTCGACCGCAACCAGTTCGTCCTAACCAGCGGCACGCTCAGTGCCTACATTAAAACAGCAGAGAGCGGTCAGGCCCGCGCTATGAGCTTTTGCGGACGCTGCGCAACAATGCTTCACACCAGTAATACCGATGGCACTGGCCCGCTCTCTTTGAGACTCGGCGGATGTCGGCAAAAGCACGCGTTAACACCGCAGTTTCAAATTTGGTGCCAATCCGCTTTGCCGTGGGTCCAGGTGGAAGCCGGCGTTAAACTACCGAAACAGACCTG
>CAJWWJ010000072.1 GCA_913048575.1 uncultured Halieaceae bacterium | reverse complement strand
GATCTTGGATCTTGGATCTTGGATCTTGGATCTTGGATCTTGGATCTTGGATCTTGGATCTTAGGTATGATGTGGATCAGGCGCCGCCGGGTCAACCGCCAACGCTGCTTTTACCGCAATACGAGGTTTGATCACTATGCAGATCAGCAACATCACCTTTGATGAGATTAACGTGGGCGATAGCACGACCTATACTCGATTGATTACCAATCAGGAGGTCGAGGCCTTCGCAGCGATCTCGGGAGATCACAACCCGTTGCACTTAGACCCCGACTACGCGGCGACCACCCCATTTGGTGAGTGCATCGCGCATGGCATGCTGACCGGCGCATTGATTAGCGCTGCCATTGCCATGCAGCTACCTGGACCCGGGAGTGTGTATCTCAACCAAAGCCTCCAGTTTAAGGCGCCTGTTTTTTTAGGCGACACGCTGACCGTGACGCTAACGGTCATCGATAAGCACGGTAAACGACCCTGGGTTACCCTCCAGTGCCAGGTTGAAAATCAAGACGGCAAAGCGGTCGCAAAAGGAGAGGCACAGGTGGCTGCGCCCACCACACAGGAAACCGTTACGGTGATCCCGCCCCCTGCCCTTCAGCTCATTGAGGCAGCGTCGCTCTCCGGGGAGGGTTGACTGAATTGGGCAGGATCAATATACATGAGCTCAATCAGCACCACTGGCGAATCAACGGCAGGGGTCGCACCCATCATCATCATATTGACCACACCATCGACGGCGATCACGCCGGGAATACCAAACAGTCGGCGCTCTGACGTGGCCTGACCGTTCTCGCCCATCATGCGAAGCGCGGTCAGCGTTGTATCCTCTTTTTGTAATTCTTCAACGTACCGCGCCAACAACGCTTGAATGGAGTCGCGAAACAATGAAAAATTTAACGCACCTCTAAATTCGGTGTAATCGAGGGTCAGGTCTAGCCGCACCTCGCCTTCGTCTTCCATGCGCAATTTGGTCAGTGCGACGCGCTTATTGGCTTCTAATTCTCTGAATATCCGCTTTCCTACGGTCCGTGACGTCTCAATCAGGGTCTGATGAAGCACGTTGACGCAAATCGTCGCGAACTGTTCATCAGTCAGAGTTCTGTCGTTAGCTGCCATGGGGCCTCCTACATAGGGCCGTGATTGTACCGTGCGGACGAGCTGTGGCGCACCCTCATTTATCAGCATGAGTCCATTACGCGTCCGCAACCCTTGTTTGTTAAACTCTGCTGTATGCAGACTTACCTTGTTCGGTGAGACGCCGCCATCGCGCTGACAAGTAGTGACCTAATTGATCAATCCATCGCAAAAAATCTGGACCCCACTCAGCCCACCCGGGCTGGATTGGCGCGATCACGTGCCGGTTTCACGCGCCACCGGAGACATTTATTTCTCCACAGTAGACGGTCTCTCGGAAAGTCAGTATGTCTTCATCGACGGTAATCGCTTACCCACGCGATGGCAGGATAATGACGACAGACAACCTTTTACTATCGGCGAGATCGGCTTCGGTAGTGGTCTCACTGCGTGCCTCACCCTCGAGACTTGGCGCCAACAGCGGCCGGCAAATCGACAACTTCACTACCTAGCAGTGGAACAGTCCCCCCTCTCCCCTCAGGACATGCGGCGCGCATTGGCGCCCTGGCCCAGCCTGAACCCCGTATTAGCCCGTTTGCTTGAGCACTGGCCGGATCCTTTACCGGGTTGCCATCGGCGTTATTTCCCAGATTGGGGCGTCACAGTGGATTTTTGGTGGGGCGACGCCAACGAGATTCTCAGTGATTTAGCCAGCCACGGAAGACAGTGGGTCGACGCCTGGTATCTCGATGGTTTTTCGCCGTCGACAGGACCCGGACCTTGGAGCACCGAGGTGTACGCCGGCATGGCCGCGCTGAGCAAACCACTGGCAACATTGGCGACATTTAGCGTGGCGCGCGATGTCAGAGAAGGACTGTCTGAGGCCGGTTTTACAACCGAGAAACGACCGGGCTTTGCCGGCAAGCGCGATACGCTCACTGGTACGTTATGTGGCTCGGTACCCTCTCCGGCATCCCTCACGCCCTGGGATCTGAACCCAGCGCCGAAGCACTACCACCGCGCGCTCGTGGTCGGCGCCGGCCTTGCCGGAGCTCATACCGCCTATGCATTGGCATCGCGAGGCATTGAAGTCACGGTACTCGAGGCAGATGTCTGCGCGGGAGGCGGATCAGGTAACCTTCAGGGCGTCACCTATACTCGGCTCTCTCATCGACACAACCCCCTCAGCGATTTTTCAGTCGCGGCCTTCAGCTATGCGACGGATCATTACCGCAGGCTATATCGTTCTGGTGCGCTGCGCGACAACCTCGACATCGGGTGGGGCGGTTATATCCAATTGCACGACACGGACGAAACACTCGAGCACCTCGCGAGCGTGCTCGGGCTTGCGCCAGACTTTGCGCGGGTCCTGAGCGCCGATGAGATCTCGGATATCATTGGCATGCAACCTCGCTGCGGCGGCATCCACTATTTGCGGGGCGGCTGGCTTGATCCGCGTGCGGTCTGTCGCAGTCTGTTGGCGCACCCCCTCATCACCCTCAGAGAGCAGTGTGGTCCCGTGCAGCTCAGGCAGCTCTCGAACGACGCGTGGCAAGCCAGCAATACGCGCGGTGAAGTGCTCTGTGAGTCGCCCTTAGCCGTGCTGGCGACCGCACAGGCCGCACTCACAGAACCCGGTTTAGAGTGGCTACCGCTCACTGTCATCCGGGGGCAAACGACTCACCTTCCAACCTCAAAAATGCTATCTCAACTCCCGATAACACTGTGCGATCAGGGCTATTTGCCACCTGCTAGGCAAGGCATACATTGCACAGGGGCCAGCTTCGGGCCGGGAGACGCGCAAACGGATGAACGTGGGGCAGAGCACGGGCATAATATCGGCATGCTGCAACAGGCTTTACCCCACCTAGATCTCACGCTCGGTGATACCAAGTGGCAGGGTCATGTCGCCCTGCGCTGTAATAGCAACGACTACCTGCCCATCGCCGGACTGGTGCCAACGCTGGACATTTTTAACGAGCGCTACGATCGGATTCGCCATGATCGCAAGCAAATCATTGATGCGCCTGCGCCGGTTCGCCCTGGCCTCGCCGTACTCACTAGTTTGGGCTCACGGGGACTCTCGGCCGCGCCACTGGCTGCGGAGCTACTGGTAGACCAACTATTGGGAACGCTGCCCCCCGCACCGCGTTATTTGCAGCGTGCTATCGCACCGGCACGATTTGCCGAGCGCGCCTTGAAAAGGGGCACCCCTCTATGAGGCCTCTGCCCCAACTGGGATGGCTATCCTTTCTGTTGATCGTTGGCAGCCACTCCTTTATGGAGGCGCTGGCTGAGGAGGATCGGGTCGCGCAGTATACTCATCGGGTGGTTTCGACAATACGATTTGATCGCCAAAACTTTACGCAAGGCCTCGAAATCTATGACAACCGACTCTATGTGAGTTCGGGACTCTATGGCCAATCAGCGATTCGTATTTATGACTTCCCCAGTATGCAGTTAGTGCGAACGGTGCCGGTTGATTCGCGCCTATTTGCTGAAGGCCTGACAATCGTAAACGATCATTTGCTATTACTTTCTTGGCGGGAGCGGGTCATGCTGATCTATGCGTTACCCGATATGACCCTCGTGGGACGCAGCCCACTGCCCGGTCAAGGCTGGGGCGCAACGCATAATGACCAAGCGCTGTGGTTCAGTGATGGCTCTGACCAGTTATATTCAAGGGTTGTCTCAGATGAAGGCTTGGGGCAAATCACCACGCTCTCGGTCACGATGAACGGTGAACCACTGCGCAATCTTAATGAGCTCGAGTGGGTAAACGGCCTGATTTGGGCTAACTTGTGGCAAAGCGATCGCATTGCTCAAATTGATCCCGATACCGGCAAAGTCGTGGGCCTGATTCACCTCGATGGATTGTTGCCGAAAGAAGACCGGCTTCGCGATACCGACGTATTAAATGGTATTGCTGTGGACCCGCAGACTGGGCAAATTTGGGTGACCGGAAAACGTTGGCCCTGGTTGTTTGAGATCGCGCTGGAAAAAGCGAATCCCTGACCCCATAGTAGCGACATAACTCTTTACTCTACTTGACTGGATCACATCATGACCGACGCATCTCATGCATCTCAGGCATCAACGGCCACTGAAACCGCCAATACCTTCGTGCGGCAACGATCAGTGCCAATCCCCAGCCTGAATCTCAGCGTCGAGGAATATCGCCATCCGGGCACCGGTGCGCTTCACCTGCACCTGAGCAGCGACAGTCCAGAGAACGTTTTTATGGTGGCTCTGCGAACCGTGCCTGAGGACTCCACCGGTGTGGCTCATATTCTCGAACACACCGCGTTATGTGGTAGCGAGCGATACCCTGTGCGCGACCCGTTTTTCATGATGCTACGGCGATCACTTAACACCTTTATGAACGCCTTCACCAGCTCAGACTGGACGGCCTATCCCTTTGCGACACAAAACCGCAAGGATTTTGGCAATCTGCTCGATGTGTACCTTGATGCGGTCTTTTTCTCTCGTCTTGACCCCCTTGATTTCGCGCAGGAAGGGCATCGCGTTGAGTTTGAAAACGACGATCGTGACCAGGCGCTAACTTTTAAGGGGGTTGTATTTAATGAAATGAAGGGCGCGATGTCCTCTACCCCTTCTGTGCTATGGGACCGACTGTGTTTCGAGTTGTTTCCCTCTAACACTTACCACTTCAACAGCGGCGGCGATCCCGAGGCGATTCCTGACCTGACTTACCAGCAGCTACGCGATTTTTATGCTGAACATTATCATCCTAGTAATGCCATCTTTCTCACCTTCGGTGACATTCCCGCAGCCGACCATCAGCGAGTATTTGAATCAGCCGTATTACATCGGTTCGATGCCCTTGATCGTCAGGTAGAGGTCGCGCTGGAGACCGCGTTTACTGAGCCACGGTCTGCAACGCATACCTATGCGATGGACCCGGAGGAAGACGTCCAGAATAAAACGCACCTGATCATGGGTTGGAAGCTCGGTGAAAGCGCGGACCTGACGGCGATGCTTGAGGCACAGCTAGTGGCGTCGGTGTTAATGGAAAACAGTGCCTCACCCTTAATGCACTATTTGGAAACCACCGAACTCGGTACCGCACCCTCCCCTTTATGCGGCTTAGAAGAGTCGATGCGTGAGATGGTTTTCTGCTGCGGCATCGAGGGCAGTGATATCACTCATGCTGTGGCCTTTGAGGCTGCGGTTCTGGACTGCATTAACAGTGTTGCCGAGCACGGTATCGCTGCCGAGAAGGTCGAGGCCATACTGCGGCAGATCGAGCTTCATCAGCGTGAGGTCGGTGGCGACGGCATGCCCTATGGGTTAAATCTGATGTTACGAGCCTTGGGCGCGGCCACTCATTATGGCGATGCCGTATCTGCGTTAGATTTAGAGCCCGTCATTGCCACGCTCAGAGAGCGTCTGACGTCTCCCGACTATATCCCCACGCTCTTGCGTCGCTTGCTAGTCGACAACCCTCACAGGGTGCGCTTGGTGGTGGAACCCGACGCAACCCTGTCAGCGCAGCGTGACGCCGCTGAGACCGCGCGACTCGACGCCATGAAAGCCAGCCTCGATGAGGCGCAAACAGCGGACGTACTCGACTTAGCAGCGCGCCTACGGGAACGCCAAGCACAAAAAGACGATCCCAACGTGCTGCCACGAGTCGCACTGACCGACATACCGGCCGAAATCCCCTCACCCATTCCCGACATCACACAAACCGTGGCACCCCATTATCGCTACACCGCTGGCACTAACGGGCTGGTCTATCAGCAATGGGTCAGTCAGCTACCCGCGCTCACCGATGCAGAGCAACAACATTTGCCGCTGGTGACCGGACTCATGGCAGAAGTGGGTACGGAAGGGTTAACCTATTTGCAAGCTCAGGATCGTCACTCCGCGACTGTCGGCTCACTCGGTGCGTCGGTCAGCAGCCGAGCGCATCGGGAGGACGAACAGTCCTGTGATCGCTACCTCGTTTTATCCTCAAAGGCCCTCGCCGACCGGATAGACGAGCAACTGGCATTAATGTCAGATACGTTGCAGGGGGCACGCTTCGACGAGCACACGCGCATCCGCGATCTGATCAGCCAAATTCGGGCGCGTCGCGACCAGGGGATTACGGGAAGCGGTCATGCCCTCGCCATGAGTGCCGCTTGCGCAGGCATGAGCCCGCTAGCCCGTCTTTCACATGAACAGGGAGGCCTCGAGGGGATTCGGAGAATCCGCGCACTGGACGACAGTCTCCACTCTGACAGTGAACTTGCCTCGCTCGCCGGCTCACTGGGGGCTATCCAGCAGAAATTAGCCTCAGCAGGTGGGCGTCAACTGTGCACCATCGCCGACGAGCCCAATATTGCAGCTGCGAGCCTCGCTGCCGAATCTGCAATGGGCGCGCTCAGCAGCTCAGAGACAAGCGTCTGGAGCAGTGCACCTATTCGTGAGCAGCGTCAGGAAGTATGGGTCACCAATACTCAGGTTAACTTCTGTGCTCGAGCCTATCCTACCGTGCCCTCAGGGCACCCCGACGCGCCCATCTTGACGGTGCTGGGTGCTTTTCTTCGCAACGGGTTCTTACATCGCAGCATTCGAGAACAAGGAGGCGCTTATGGCGGCGGAGCCAGCCATGACGCCAACCTTGCCGCGTTCCGTTTTTTCTCTTACCGCGACCCGAGATTGGCTGACACCCTAGCTGATTTTGATGCGTCTCTAGCGTGGTTAATGGAGACTAAGCACGATGCACTCGCGCTCGAGGAGGCCATTTTGAGCGTTGTAGCCAGCTTGGATAAACCGGGTTCCCCCGCAGGTGAAGCAAAACAACATTTTCATGAGTGTTTGTTTGGGCGAACGGCAGAGCATCGAAAAATATTTAGAGCCGGTATCGTTAATACCCAAATTGACGACATGAGGAGAGTGGCTGACACCTATCTTCGAGGCGATCTAGCGAGCACGGCAGTGGTGACGCATGTCAGCGGCGCCGCAGAATTGGCCCAGCATGGTATCGAACTCACCCGACAGGACCTGCTGTAACCGATAACGCATAGCCAGTACCTGTCGTAGACCACGCCAAGAGAAACTGTTCCTTCGGCCAAACCACTGCACCTAGCGATGGGTCTGCCAATGCGACCTGACTACCAACCATACCGGTCAGCACACTGTAATGCGGACCAGAAGGCAGATCGAGATATACGAGCACCGGCAGGCTGATTTTCGCCAAGCCCCGCGCGGTCAATCGGCGGAGCGTGGGGCGTGCACCTACCGCTACCGTCATCGCAACAAGCTGACCGAGGCTATACCCGTGAGTGTGTATACGGCGCCATTCCTGCCGGCTCAATTCCGGCACGGTCTGTGTCAGTTCTGGCAACGTGGCAGGTCGCCGCAGCCTTAGCTGTAATAAAGTCGCCAAGGCAGCAGGGCCGCAATCAAAACTATCCTTCTGGAACACCACCGAGGCCGGAAAGGTTCTGATGGGTTGTGTTTGAGCGGTGGGCGCGGTCGCGCTGTACAACACCGCAGTGACCAGCACCACTGCTAAGCGCCAGCAACCGCTTTTACCCACCAGAATCTGCGAGCGCTCCGGCATCGAGCGCTCGCCTATCCCGTGCTGAGTTGGCAAGATGCCCAATGTCATTGTGGGCACTCGCGATTTACGCACGATCACTGCCCGCAGTTTTGACGTCCGGAGTCTTTCGACTCGCGTTATCAAGTTGCTCAGTGGTGGCCACGCCCATCGCAAGACTCTCACCGGCCGTCAGCGTTTATCGGCGGCTTCACCAGCGCAGTGATGCAGCCAGGCCACAATCGCCACTGTGACACCACAGAACACGATAATGGCCACGGCCAGTGAGACCGCGCCGGCGAACAGCCAGATGACTGATGCCCATAACAACGCCCACATCAAGAGTATGGGTAGAATCCGCACCGCAAAATAGCGCTCACGGAACTGTGTGCGGGTATCTCGTCGAAGCTTTTGCTGTAATTGCTTGACGGCATTGTTTGACGACTCGAAGTCCACTCTCACCACCTCAAGGCATGTCGAATGCAGGTGCATAATTGGCGTAGTGCGGTACATAAACCCCCCAATAAAAACTGGCCAACGCAATATCAATTGCTGCGACACCGATGACAAAAGGCAGCACGCGACCGCGTACTTGGGTCGCTTCTAATACTGACACTGTGCGCGACTGCTCGTCGCGCAAAGGTGACTGAGCAATCTGCAGCTGCGATGTTTCAAAGGCCAACGGGGCTACTGCCATCGGTGTAATCGCCTGACTCACCGGTGCGGCAAGCACAGCACAGCATCCCGAGAGAAAAATCCATTTTTTCATCAAACTTACTCCTTTATTAACTGATGCCATCCGTTTAACAATGACGCGAAAATCGGTACCGAAGCGCTTAAGCAAGGGACCGACTTGACCTCTAGCGTGTCAAATACACAGTTGCTCTGCCACGTCAGTGGCGAGCACAATCCAACACTGGCAGGTTTAGATCAGAAACACAGCGAGGACATCACCATGCATGTGAAGCGAGTGGCCGGCGCATTGGGCGCCGAATTGAAAGCGGTCAATTTAGGTGAGGGGCTCGATACCGAACTCGCTCAGACGCTTCGCGCTCTGCTAAATGAGCACGAGGTGCTTTTTATTCGTGATCAATCAATCACACCCGCAGATCAAAAAGCACTTGCCGAGATTTTTGGCCCCCTGCAAACCCATCCTGCCTATCAGACTGTTGAGGCGTTGCCTGAGGTCATGATTCTAGAAAGCACGCGAGAAAATCCCTCTAAAATAGAGCAATGGCATTCGGACATGACCTTCCGGGTACACCCGCCCTCCGTAACAGTGCTCCGCGGAATGACCATTCCAGAGGTTGGTGGCGACACCTTGTTTGCCAGCATGACGGCCGCCTACGATGGGCTCTCAGTAGGCATGCAGGAGTATCTGGCAGACTTAGTAGCCGTGCATGATTTTAGCCACGGCTTCAAAGAGAGCCTGAGCGCCCCCGGTGGCCGTGAACGACTCGCCGATGCGGTCGCCGCCAATCCGCCCACTCGTCATCCTGTCATTCAGACCCACCCAGAAACGGGCAAAAAGGTCTTGTTTGTGAATCCGCTGTTCACCACTCACATCGAAGGCTTGCCCCCGCTGGAATCAAGTGAGGTGCTGCAGTTTCTCTGGCGCCATGCCAGCCTCCCCGAATTTACCTGCCGATTTCAGTGGCAGACCAATTCTCTGGTGCTGTGGGATAACCGCAGCACCCAACACAAACCCATCAACGATTTTTTCCCTGCCACACGGCGCTTACATCGGGTGGTTAGCGAAGGGGATCGCCCCTACTGACCTGAAACGATCGGCACTGGTAGGTGGCATGATGAAGCACTGACCCC
>CAJWWJ010000071.1 GCA_913048575.1 uncultured Halieaceae bacterium | reverse complement strand
CCAGCGCCTCCTCGGAATAGACAACCACTCGATCGCAGCCAAGACTTTTCAGCTCTTGGGCTTTTTTTTGAGTGCTGCAGGTGCCGATCACATGATTGCCAGCAAGTTTGGCTAACTGCACGCACCAATTGCCCACACCCCCAGCCGCAGCCGTGATCAATACGGTCTCGCCAGATCCCATGTCGCCGGCCTCATAAAGTCCGATAGAGGCCGTTAGCCCCGCCACTGATACCGATAAGTATTCGGGTGAGCAATGAGGGATCTTGATAAATTGATCGACATCTCGGCACAGCATCTCGCTATAGGCGCTGCCCATCTGTGGCGATGCGACCGCATCCCCAACCTGAAACTGAGTCACATCTGGGCCAACGGCAATCACCTCGCCGACGGATTCGCACCCTAGATCAAAGGGGAAGTTGCCATCAGAAAAATAGACCCCGCCGCTGATATTCACGTCAGAAGCATTCACGCCGCCGAAATGCGTTTTGATCAACAGTTGACCAGAGCCAGGTTGCACAATGTCGGCGCTAACGATTTCGCTGGCTTCCCTGAAATTTTTCGAATACTTATGGGCGACTATTTTTTTGTAAGTGCCTGACATTGAGTGCTTCCTCTTTACTGATTTGATCGTTGTTTTGTCGTGCGCGTTACCGCCGGCTGTGCTGGCTTCGAAAAATCATTTGCCGGTAAAACGTGGCGCACGCTTTTCTTGAAAAGCAGCAATGGCCTCTTGGTGGTCATTGCTCCCCATAGTCTCCTCCTGCGCTCTCGCTGCCAGCGGAAAGACCGTTGCACTGATCGAACGGAGGTAGGCATTGATCGCTAATTTAGAGGCGGCCACCGCCAGCGGTGCGCCGGCTGCAAGAGTGCTAGCGATTTCAATCGCGCGAGGCAGTAACTGGTCGTCCTCGGGAACGATAAAGCTGGCCAGCCCCATTTCAACGGCTTCTTTACCGCCGATCTTGTCGCCACTCATGAGGTAATACTTGGCGCGATTCACGCCGATCAGAAAGGGCCATATCACCTGTCCGCCATCGCCAGCACCAATGCCCATGTTGACATGGGTATCTGCGAATTGGGTTGAGGGTGCAACGACGGCGACATCAGCCAGCAGTGCGACCGTTGCACCAAGCCCGAGCGCATAGCCATTGACCGCGGCGATAATAGGTTTCTCACAGGAAAGCATGTTGTCCACGATGTCGCGAGATTCTCGCCATAGCTTTTTCCCGTCAGTGTTCTCTGTGACCTGATCGTCTGGGCCAAAGTCGCCGCCAGCACAAAATGCGCGACCAGCGCCGGTGATCACTAGGGCTCTTAAGCTATCGTCGTTCGCGAAATCAGTGCTAAAGCGGGTGAGCTCAGTGTGCATGACACTGTCGACCGCGTTCAGCTTTTTGGGCCGATTCAGTGTCACGATGGCAACGCCATCGTCGCGCCTTTCGATCAGCATGGAGTGATAGTGTTCTGGGTTGAGCATTGGCATTCTCCAGCGCGGTTGTCAGGTGTCGGTTGTCGAGAGGGCGGTTAGTTAACCGACACAGCGCTGTAGAGACTGGCGCTCTCGCAGTCCTCAACGTATTGCACCCATAGCGCTTGTGCCGCTGCATTGTCAGCGCTTTCCCAAATAGTGATGGCTTCTTCTAGCGTGGCCATGCTGGGTGATGTGCCGTTCCAGAAAAACGTTCCCACAGACATGTCATCGCTGTACATCGGAAATAAAATACTCAAATGAAAGTCCGTGTAATTTTTTGCCTCTCCCACTTTAATGTATGACTCGCCCATGGCTACGATTTGCGCCCGCGTCACTCCGGCGTTCATTTTGCATTTGTAAGATTCCGCGACCTCGGCGGCCGCTTGGTAGGGGCTAAAAACAGCGTAGCTAATTAATAGCGTCGCCGCGGCAACTAGGGGCCTCATTGCGCTGACTCTCCTTCTGCTATGAGTCGATCTATCAGTCGGTGGTGTAAGCGCAAGCGCTGCTCTTGATAGTTGGTGAATTCCACAGTGCCTGTTCTGCTGGCTCGCAGCCCTTTTTGAACCCAGGGAAGATTGATAGCGTCTTGCTCAAAGACAACGGCGAGGCCTTCCCCCATTGTTTCGCCGGCCAACGTGACGGGCTCATCAAAGTCGAGGTGCATGGTAGGGACGGGCTGGGGACGCGGCCCATCTTTGGGCACTGGCCTCAAGATCACGATATCCATAATCGAGCTCTCAGGATCGAGCCCGTTTGGCCGAAAGCGATAAATCGTATTTTGATAAAAGCCTCCCCAGAAACTCATCGCGGGGGCTACGTTATACATTAACGAATCTGTAAATTCCGCATCGCCGGCTTCGCTGTAGTCAACGCCAGTCACTGCTGAAAGTTGCGTTCGCATAATATCCGCCGCAAATGCTCTCGCAGTCATACCTTCGGGGACGATCAGTCTGGAGTCGTCATCGACGTCGTGCTGCCCTGATCCAAAAAACGCGTCAAAGATTGCTTGCTCGTCGAGTGGTTCCGTAATGTGCGGACTTTGGACGCCGTGGGCGCAGATCTGACGCCCTACGAATTCGCTGGGGTGGTCGTACTGTGTGTTGGAGTCAGCCGTCATGGGCAGCCCTTGCGGGTGCGTACCGACGACATGGTGCGTTTCCATAAACGCTTCTGTTGACGCCTTCCAGTTGGCGCGGATTTTTTTGGCGACATGCACTGCTTTATAACGATTTTCTAGCTCATAGCGGGCGAAGTGCTCAGGGATAGGACCAAGCGTCTCTTCCAGCGGCGCTGCATCGTGATCCATATTGATGAAAACGAATCCTCCCCAAGTGGCCACCAGCGCCTCTGGCAGGCTGTTTTCTTGATCTTCCCACTGGGGTGCATCCCATGCGAAAGGGTTGAACTTGAGCGTGCCGTCGAGGTTCCAAGCCATACCATGAAAGGGGCAGCGCAGGGCTTTGGCATCACGGCCATCGCATTCGACTAGCTGACGACCGCGGTGTAGGCAGGAGTTATGCAGCGCTTTGATCTCCGTCTCTGAGGAGCGCACGATCAGTAGGGAGTAGCCGGCAAGATCAAAAACCACGTGATCCCCCACGTTCGGTATCTCTTCCTCTCTGCAGGCCCATATCCATACTTTGGGCCACAAATAATCAACCTCTTTTTGAAAAAAAGCTGGGTCGTAGTAACGCGAGGTCGCATAGGATTCCAGCGCGGCAGGCGGGTTGGCGCCCTCGCGGTAAAAATCAGGTGAGGGGACCGCGTCGGAGGCTAAAATATCTTCGAAGCTTCGCGCTGGGTGTCTGCTCGGTTCATAAAGCGATTCGTATGTCGACATGGTCTTATCCTCCAGCTGCGGTCTTGGGTCTGAGCGCCCGTCACAGGGGCCACTCCAGCATACCTTAACGGGTCAAAATTAGAAAATATTAATTGAGTGTCATTCAATTTTATTTTGAAATCCACTCAATTTATTGCCGCTGTAAATAAAAGTCAGTAACATCACGCGTCTCGGAGGTGAATCAGCCGAGAAAAGCCCAAATGTGATGCAGTGACGTTGCGCTTGGCATTCATGTTTGCCTAGAACCAGACGGTGGTAGTTATGGATCGTAACCATTTTGAGCACGATCACGTGCTTTTCCGAGATGCCTTCCGAAAGTTTGTGCGGTCTGAAGTGACGCCTCACAACGAGCAATGGGAGGCCAACGGCATTTGCGATCGTTCCATGTTTACGGCAGCCGGTAGTGCTGGATTTTTGGGCACCCAAGTCGCCGCAGAATATGGTGGCGCGGACGTAGACGATTTTCGGTTCAACCAAATTATGATGGAAGAATTTGAACTGGCGGGTGTTGGCAGTGCGGGCTCGGGTATCTGCATGCACAACGACATCATCATTCCCTATTTCATAGAGTTGTGTAACGACGAGCAAAAGCGAAGGTGGCTGCCCGGCTTATGCTCTGGTGAGTTAATCTCCGCCATTGCCATGACAGAGCCGGGCGTTGGCTCAGACCTTGGACAGTTGGCGACAACCGCGACGTTGGACGGAGATCACTATGTCGTGAATGGCGCGAAGACTTTTATCTCAAATGGCATCAATGCTGACGTGTTGATCTTGGCCGCCCGCACGGGCGCTGATCGGCATAAGGGTATTACGCTGATGGTCGTTGAGGCGGGTATGCCTGGATTTTCCCGCAGTAGTAATCTCAAGAAGATAGGGCGGCACTCCCAAGATACCGCTGAGTTGTCCTTCGCGGACTGTCGCGTGCCGGTGTCGAATCGGCTGGGTGCTGAAAACCAAGGTTTTTATCACATGATGTCTAATCTGCCGCAAGAAAGATTAAACATTGCTATGTCCGCGATCGCCGCGGCGAACTATAGTTTTGAGCTGACGTTGGAATACGTGAAGCAGAGAGAGGCTTTTGGAAAGCCCATCGGGTCGTTTCAAAATAGTCGCTTTGTATTGGCGGAGATGAAGACGGAAATTACTATCGGCCAGGAGTTTGTCGATCGCAGCGTCGTCGCGCTTAATAGAGGCGAGCTGACGCCCGAAGAGGCTGCAATGGCGAAGTGGTGGACCACGGAGTTGCAAAATAAGGTGAATGATCGATGCCTGCAGCTGCATGGGGGATATGGGTATATGGACGATTACAGCATTTCTAGGGCGTGGCGTGATGGGCGTGTACAAACGATCTACGGGGGCACTACGGAGATTATGAAGGAAATCATTGGCCGTTCGCTGGGACTTTGACACGGGCCCACTCAGCGCGATGGAAACGAGGTGTCGGTGCGCAATAGGGGGCATCAGCCCACTGAACCAGACTCGCAACGGTTCCAACTGGATTGACCATTGGGTAACATGAGCGCAGATTCAGAGCCGTTCGTGGTGCAGAGCAATGTTGGCAAAGAAAAAAAAGACTTCAGCAAAGCCAGCGGGCCCCGGCGAACTTCGCAGACGAAAAATCTTTAAGTCCTTGCACGATTGCATTGAGGTCGAGGGGTACGTTAATACTTCGCTGCAAGATATTGCTAACCGTGCAGAGATGTCAGCCAGTCACCTGTGCTACTACTTTTCGGGTAAAGACGCGATTCTGCTCGAGTACTTTGAGTCGGTGTCTGCCAGGATATTAGAGCAGGTCGAAGCGTTGAATAAGGGTACGCCGCAAGAGCAGATTGAGGCTTTAGCGGATTTTTGGTTTAAAGGTAAGGCTCGGTCTCGCAAGGAGATTGGCATTATGCTTGAGTGTTTTGGTGTGGCGGTGAACCATGAGGCGTTGTGTCAGGCGAAAAATCGGTTTGATGAAACCTGCAAGTCCTTTTTGATAATGCTATTCGATGACGCGCCCTCGGTGCTTGGGCAGAGCTCTCGCGACGCGGCTGAGGTTTGTTACGCCTTGACCATTGGCTTGCGTTCTTCGGTTTATTTCGACAAGGGCGTTGGCTTGGAGGATGCGCACAGAATTTTTGTGCAAACCATGCTGCCCATGTGTGGGGTTGGCGCCGAGGGTCAAGTTCCCTCGAAGGCGTAGCCAGTCACCGGGCTGTAAACGCAATATCGAGGGTCTCGAGACCACGGAAAATGAGGCTGGCTTCGTATTTAGGCCGCTGACTGGGGTCCAATAAGGTGATGTTATCCATTCGCTTGAGAATTTGCCTAAACGCACAAACCAACTCCTGCCGAGCAAGCATCATTCCGATGCACGTGTGAACACCCCGACTAAATGCAACATGGGCGGCTGAAAAGTTTCGCTCAACGTCAAAGGTATCGGGGTCGGCAAAATATTTTGCATCTCGATTAGCAGAGGTGAACAAGAGCAGCAGCATCTCGCCCTTTTTGATGGCGACGCCACCGAGTTCGGTGTCCTCCGCTGCGGTTCGCCACATGCCCTGCGTCGGTGTCTGCAACCTCAGCAGTTCTTCGACCATATTGGGTATCAATTCTGGATGCGCTCGGACTTTAGCGCACTGTTCTGGATTGTCGATCAATCGCAGTAATCCACCGGATAGCATATGAGATGTGGTGGTATTCGCCGCAACTAAAATTGCTTGCGCGACGTTGAGTAACTCCGCTTCATTCAAAGGTGTTTCGTCGTCCACTCTCGCGTTGACCAGATCTGTTAGCAGGTCAATACGTGGGTGAGTGCGCCGCTCATCGAGGCACTCTTTCATGTAGTGCTGAAACTCTACAACCAGCCGTGCTCGCTTAACCTGCTCATCAGAGGACATGTCGGTGCCAATGAGGTCGATAAACGCATCGCTCCAGATTTTGACTTTGGCGATGTCCTTTTCCTGAATGCCAAGTTGTTGGGCCATCACCTGAGAAGGGAGGGGATTGGCGAATTCATCGATAAATTGGCATTGGCCGCGCTCAACAAAGCCATCGATCAGCTTGTCTGCCATCGCTTCAAAATGGTCTTTCAGTCCTTCAACACGCTCTTTTGTAAACGCTTGATTAACGAGCTTCTTGAAGCGTGTGTGAGAGGGTGGGTCATTAGTTAATAGCGTGTCGACTTGCGGCCAGCCTTTTTCGTAGATCGCTTGGCAGGCGGGATTGTGAATAGAGGCCCCCAGTACAGACTCCGTATTTTTGCTTGAGAAGACTTTCGGTTTCATGAGTGCTTCTAAGAGCGGGTCGTAGCCAAACACCATGATGACGTCTTGATCAGGCACTCGATATACAGGATGGTGTTCTCGGCCTTGCTTATAGGACTCATGTGGTTCCCGCAAAAAGGATTCGCTCGATAAATCTATGGTCACCTGTGGTGTGCTCATTAGCGCGCTCGTTAGTGAATGGATAGTCGGTCAAAAGTGCCAAGCTGAAGAGTGGTGGTTTAGTTTCAGTCACTGCGCGTTGCGCAAACTGTTCCGCCACGCCAAAATAATTTGAGTTATCTTCAACTTATTTTGAGTTAAAGTCAAAAAAGTTTACGGGAGCAATCGTATGGAAGACACTCCAAAGGATGAGGGTAAGCGCGTCGAAACATTTGCTGTGGCGCGATAATGAACGTAGCTTACTGAGTCTGAAACGATGCAGCGCAGCATAAAGCAGAGAGGGTAGTGTGATATGAAGGCAGCAGTATTTAAGAATCTAGGTCAGCCCTTACAGATAGAGAAAGTGCCTGACCCCACGCCTGAGGCAACAGAATTGGTGGTGCAGGTCGCCTACTGTGGCATCTGCGGAACCGATTTACATTCGACTCGTGAGGGCGCCTTCGCGGCAGAATGCGACTCGATACTCGGCCATGAATTTTGCGGCCACATTGCCGAGGTGGGCGCGGGGATCAAGAATCAGTGGCAGGTTGGCGACAGAGTGACCGCATTGCCTTTCATTGGTTGTGGACGCTGCGTTTCCTGTGTCACCGGACGACCATTTGAGTGTGCGCAGGTGAAGTTGACCGGGATGAACATTCCAGGCGGTTTTGCTGAGTTCGTAAAAACGGGTTCGAGTGAGACGTTACGGGTGCCCGATGGTGTATCAATGCAGAGCGCTGCACTCATTGAGCCCCTTGCCGTCGGTTTACACGCGGTGCGTATTGCGCAATTGAAAGCGGGCGAGCGGGTGCTCATTATTGGTGGGGGACCGGTGGGTCTAGCGGTTTCGCTGTGGTGTCAATTTTTTGGTGCGCAAGATGTGCTGGTATCTGAGTTTGCCGAGCAAAGACTCGCCCTAGCGAGGCAATTGGGAGCAACGGGGACCTTAACCCCCGGTGCGACATTGGGAGAAGAGTTTGGCGACGTCAGTGGCGGTGAGCCGGATGTGATTTTTGAGTGTGTCGGTGCGCCAGGTTTGCTCCAAGCGAGCATTGACATCGCGCCACGTCGGTCAAGAATTGTTCCGGTGGGGGTTTGTGAGGAACCGGACACGATTGTGCCGGTGGCGGCCTTAGTAAAGGAATTGCAAATGCACTTCGCCATTGCGTACACCAGAGACGATTTTGAGACGGTGATCGCGATGCTAGGTCAGCAGCGAATCGACGCGTCAGCAATGATTACCGATGTCGTGACGTTAGAGGATATGCCATCGGCCTTTGAGGCGTTAAGATCGCCGTCCTCACAGTGTAAGGTACTGACAGAACTATGATGACCATTAACGAAGACCGCTTAGCACGAGACGCGGGGGAGTGGCGTAACACCACGATTGCGATCGAGGCCTTTAAGAAGGGTCGGTCTCAGCCTGATGACGTTGCCATTTATTTAGAGGACGAGCCTGATGCCACTTATGGAGCGATCGCTGAAGAAGCTTTACGCCTGATTGCTGCGCTGCGGGGGCTGGGGTTGTCGGCTGGTGATGTCATCAGTTTTCAATTTCCTAACTGGCGAGAGGGCGCGGTTGTCGATATCGCTGCGGCGGCCCTCGGACTGGTAGTGAACCCCATCGTGCCAATTTATCGTGATGCTGAGCTGCGTTTCATTTTAAGTGATGCCGAAAGTAAGTTGATATTGATTCCGGATCAGCACCGCAGTATCGATTACGTCAATATGATTTCTCGGCTTAGGTCGGAACTGCCCAATCTTGAGCATGTCGTCACGCTGCGTGCAACGGCCGAATACCCCGATACCACTCGGTACGAACAGCTCATTGACTGTGAGCCGGCGGATGAGTCCAGCTTGCCTGTGATTGACCCTAACTCGATCAAGTGCCGCCTCTATACGTCAGGGACGACAGGTTTTCCGAAGGCGGTTTTGCACAGCCACAACACGCTGACGCGTATTATCGACAATACCAGCGATCACTCGGGTACCAATTCGACGGATGTCATGATTATGCCGTCACCTATTACCCATATTACTGGCTACAGCAGTGGCTTGAATTTACCGTTTATCCGCGACGGACGCTCGGCACTGATGGAGCGCTGGAACGCAGACCAGTGCATTGATTTCATTCACAGGGTCGGCGGCACAATGACGGTGGGAGCCACCCCTTTTCTTCAAGAGTTGTTGGACGCTGCTGAGCGCCGCAACGATCCCTTGCCCAGTATGCGAGTTTTTTCTTGTGGTGGCGCCGCGGTGCCGCCTGCGTTGGTGCTACGAGCTTATGAGGTCTTGGAGAATTGTCGTACGGTTCGCGTGTATGGGAGCACCGAGGCGCCCATCATCACCTTGGGCTGGCTGAACGACCCCCAGCTGGCGGCCACCACTGATGGCCACGCTTATGGATATGAAGTGCGTATTGTCGATGACGAGGGCGCAGAGGTCCCTGATGGCGAGGATGGAGAGATCACTGCGCGTGGTGCCGGTATGTTTCTGGGTTACGCAGATGCGGATCAAAATGCAGAGGCCCACACAGAGGATGGTTTTTTCCATACGGGAGACATCGGCAGAAAGACGCCCGAGGGAGCGGTGCTCATCACGGATCGTAAAAAAGACATCATCATACGAGGTGGTGAAAATATCAGCGCCAAAGAGATAGAGGACTGTCTTCACCTTCATCCCAAGGTTAAGGAAGCTGCCGTGGTCGCGATGCCTCATCAGCGACTCGGAGAGGGCGTCTGCGTGTTTGTGATACTGCAGGCCGATAGTGAGTCGTTATCGCTAGAAGAGGTCGCGGC
>CAJWWJ010000070.1 GCA_913048575.1 uncultured Halieaceae bacterium | reverse complement strand
TTGATGGCCAGCATCATGCCGGTGAGATTAATATCCACTAAGTTTTTCCAGGCCTCTACCTCAACCGACTCGATATCACTGTCGCCCGTGTTAGTACCCGCGTTTGAGAAGGTAATGTCTAGCCGACCGGCATGATCCCGCACCGCTTGCTTCACCTCTGACCAGCCCTCGACATCCTGTACCGCGTGTTGAATAAAGTGGGCGCCCGTCTCTTTCGCAATGTCATTACCCGCCACGCTGTTATTGCCAGTAAAAATGACTTGCGCGCCTTCTTTTATCAGTCCGTGGACCGCGGCTTTGCCAATACCATTGGTGCCGCCAGTGATGAGGGCCACCTTGCCTTGAAGTCTGTCTGTCACGGGCTGTCTCCTTAACAGGATTGATCGTTTTTACGATGGGGTTCTAACTGCTTACCTCGCTCGTTTGGCACATCACCGGCAGGTTACGACGCAGCAGTTTGGGGAAAGTACCTCCTGTCTGCGCCTGGTAAGCGAGGGATATTGTTGCTTGGTTTGTGTCCAAATAGGCCTTACGTAGCCCCTTTGTTTGTCCCAGCGTGTCTCGCGCCCAGATTAGGTTTGGCCACAGAAAAAAGCAAGCACGCTTGACTTTTTCTTTGCTGATACATAGGTTGGAGTCTCAATTTAGACAGCCTCACTCATCACGATCGCATGATGACAGGGGGCATGAAAATGAGAACATAGAACCAACTTCAGACAGACACTCAGTGGGGAGAGAAATGAGCACAGTTAGCGTTATTGTTCGTATTCAGCTAAGCGCTGAGAGTGCGCCGGGGTACGCGGAGGCTGCTAAGCCTGTCGTCGCGGCGACTCGGCAGGAGCCGGGTTGTCAGTGGTATGGTATCGCCGCCGACGTCACCGATCCCTGCGTCATTTGGGTGTCGGAGCAGTGGGCTTCACAGGCCGATTTAGACGCACATTTGAAGACAGCTCATGTTGCGGACTTTTTGAAGGCCTGTGCCGCGCTAGAGATACTTGATATGGAAGTGCGGCGTTATGAGGTTGCCTCAGTAGGCGATCTGGTGATGCCCGAATAACTACGCAGGCTGGGGAGCAAGCTATGACTGTCGATACCAAAGTGCAATACGCCCGCATGGGTGCACGGCTGATTGATCATGTGAAAAACGGGACGACTGACTGGGCGGCCGACACTATGGAAGTGCCGTCCACCAACTACACAGATCCAGATCAATGGCAGCGTGAAATGGACCAAATCTTCAAGTCGCAACCCATTCTAGTGGGGATCTCCCAAGAAATCCCAGAGGCGGGCGATTTCAAGACGTTGAACATGCTGGGAGTGCCTTTACTCATCACGCGGCAAAAAGACGGCAGTGCCAAAGTGCTCATGAACGTTTGTACTCATCGCGGCATGCAATTAACCGCAGAGCCCAGCGGCAACCAAAGAATGTTTAGTTGCCCCTATCACGGATGGACCTTCAAAGCGGATGGTTCACTGCGTGCGGTGGCCGACGCCCCCAAATTCGGCGAGGTCTGTGAGGGCGCGCGTAATTTGGTGCAGTTCCCGAGCCATGAGGAGGGCGGATTGATCTTTGCGGTGTTAACGCCCGACAGCGATGTGGATATTCGTGCTTATTTGGGCGGCATGATGGACGACGTCGCCGCAAAGGGAATGGATCAGTGGACCTATGTGGGTAATCGAGTCATTCATGGACCTAATTGGAAAGTCGCTTATGACGGCTACCTCGAGGGCTACCACTTTAAGGCGGCGCATCCCGAGACCATCGAGCCTCGCACGTACAGTAATGTCATGGAGTACGATGCACACGGGCCACACCTGCTGGTTGGGTTTGCTGCCAAAACGATGATGACGTTAGGCGAGGTGGAGCAGAACGAGCTGTGGCAGCATGAAACCAGAGGCTATGACTTTATCCGATTGTTTTTCCCGAATGTCTCTATTTTCGTTGCGCCAGAAATCACCCAGGTTGCGCAAATGATTCCCGGTCCCGGGCCCATGGAGAACACCACCATTCTGCATTTCTTGCATCCTAAGCCACCAGAAAACGACGAGGATCATGCCGCACGAATCGAAATGGCAGATTGGCTTCGCGATGTCGTGCAAGAGGAAGATTACAACGTAGGTCTGAAGCTTCAGGAAGGGCTTGCGACGGGACTCATGAAAAGTGTGTTGTTGGGTCGCAATGAGCGTGGCAATCAATATTTCCACCGCTGGGTGCAGTGGTATGCCGATGGTGATGAGAGCGCGCCGAAGCCAGAACTCTGAGGGACAACCCTCAGGTTAAGTCGCTAGGTCGTGCCGGCGCCTTTCGTTTTGTTCCCGGCGATCTTCCGTGTTGTGTTAGATGATGGAGCGCGGGGCTGATAACGGTAGGCGGGTCGCAGTGGCAATAGGAATGGGGTTGATGAGCCTATCCTCCATCGATTGACGTCATTACTTTAACCCCAATGCTCGAAAACCCAATGCTCGAAAACCCAATGCTCGAAAACCCAATGCGCGATGGTTGTCGCTCACACCCCCTCTGCATTTCTGCAGGGGGGGTAGGTCTCACAGCTTGAGCATTAATTTACCGTCGTTACCCCCGGTAAACAGCAGATTGTAAGTATCGAGGCAGTTTTCAATGCCCTCGTTGATATGCTCTCTAAACTTGATTTTGTCTTCTTTGAGCCATTGGCTCATCGCTTCCTGCCCCTCCACGACGCGATGGAAGTGATCACTGATCAGATAGCCCTTAACCGTGATGGTTTTGGCCAGAATTTGCCAATAGTTATAAGGGCCTGGCACTGGCTCTGTGGCGTTGTAAGTACTGATGGTGCCGCAAAACAACAGCGTGGAGTCCTTATTCATATTGAGCAGTGCGGCGTCGAGAATCTCTCCACCCACATTATCAAAATAGAAGTCGACCCCCTCCGGACACTTCTCTCTAATCGCGGCTTCCATGTCACCTGTGGTGCGATAGTTGATGCAGTCATCGAAACCGAGTTCGTCCACGACCCACTGACATTTTTCGTCTGTGCCGGCAATGCCGACCACTTTGAGCCCCATCAATTTTGCGATTTGCCCACCAATCGACCCCACTGCACCCGCGGCCGCGCTCATCAGCATGGTTTGGCCTGCTTTGGCTTGGCCGACATCGACAATGGCAAAGTAGGGTGTGAGTCCCACTGCGCCTAACATGTTGCCGTAGTAGTGAAGTGGAAATTCACTGTCGCTGGGGATCTTGGTCCAAAACTCTGCTGGTGCGGTGCTATGGGTTTCCCAGCCGCCGAGCCCAAAAACGAGGTCACCTGCCGACAAATCATCGCTGCCGCTTTCTATGACCTCTCCGACCACGGTGGCTCTAATCGGGTCGCCAATAGGAATGGGTGGCAGATAGTTGGGAATATCCGACATCCAGAGACGGATCGCTGGATCGAGTGAGATATAATGGTTCTTCACCAAGACCATGCCAGCGGCAGTGGCTGGAATGGCGACTTCCTGGAACACGACTTCAGACGGATCGGGCACGTCTTGTGGACGCTTGGCCAGAATCCATTGCTGCTTATTACCGTGACTCATAAGGACCTCATTATTTTGAGTTGCAAGAGCTGGAGAGACTAGCGATCACCTAAAAAATAAGCAAGCGTGATGGTTTTTTTCGGGGTATCTGCGGTGCTACCCTTCCTATCGGCGTTGAAACTGGCGCGATAAAACACCTAAAGGAGAGATGTGTAGTGACAGTCTTTGAGTCGGCTTTTGCCGATGACGAACTCGCGGATAACAAGAGCCGTGCTGTGACAATCAACGGGCAGAGCATTCTTATTTGTCGAGCAGCGGGGGAATTATATGCCCTAGAAAACCGCTGTTCGCATCAAGAGGCAGAGTTAGAAGGCGGGCGAATACGAGGCTGCTTTATTTCCTGCCCGTTACATGGCGTGAGATTCGATTTGCGAGATGGTTCGCCCATGGGGCAGTTGACGCGAGTGGCGGTACCGACCTTTGAGGTCCGTGTAGTCGATGGCATGATCGAAGTCGCGGTCCCTTGAGGTGAGTTTATGACGCGTGCAGTGGTATTAGCTCGGCACCCTGAAGGTGCGGTAGTAGAGCAAGATTTTGACGTGATTGAGATGCCGGTGGGTGATTGCCCAGCAGGTTATTTTCGTACTCGTAACCGAGTGATCTCTCTCGATGCTGGGTTCCGGCAGTGGATGACCGCCGGTGCAGGCGATAATTATCTGACGGGCATGCAAGTGGGCGACCCTGTCCAAAGTATTGTGCTGGGCGAGGTGATCGAATCTCATCATCCGGATTACCCAGTCGGGTCCTTTGTCAGCGCTCGCACCGCGTGGGAAGAGTCCAGTGTGTTGGATGGTTCAGACCTTTGCTCAGCATTGATCGTCGACGGGGAAATTCCACTGCATCAGTACATGGGGATTTTAGGGCCAACGGGCATGACGGCCTGGGTGGGTTTACATGAAATTGGACGACCCAAACCCGGAGAGACGGTTGTCGTGAGTGCCGCTGGCGGCGCGGTGGGCACTGTGGTGGGGCAATTGGCGAAGTCTGAGGGTTGCCGAGTGATTGGATTAACCAGTACCCGAGAGAAAGCGCAATGGCTTGAGGCGGAAGTGGGTTACGACCGGGTTATTGACCGTGAAACGCAGCCGCATCTGGCCAACGCACTGTCCGCGGCTGCTCCCGAAGGGATCGATATCTTTTTCGATAATGTGGGTGGAAACGCCCTCAATATTGCCATGGGACAGCTTCGAGAGCAGGCGAGATTAGTGCTCTGTGGCGCCATTTCGCAGTATGAATCCGCAGTGGAGCCGTTAACGAATAGTTGGGAATTGATTACGAAGCGCGCAAGAATGGAAGGCTTTATGTTTTCAGATTACGTTGAGTCCTTTCCCGCTATTGCGGAGGATATTAGGGCGCGGCTTGCCCGGGGTGAGGTGAAAAGCTTCGATGCGGTCTACCATGGCATTGAGCAAACGCCGCGCGCGTTTTGCGACATGATGCATGGCATCTCTCGCGGTAAATGTTTAGTGACTTTGGATTAACTTATGACGACGCAGTTACAAGATGTTCCCCCAGCGCTTTTGAGCGATTTCGATATTGTGGGTGACGTGGGCTTGGTCGCTGATCCACAGCAGCGCCTGTTGGAGACACTCGCAGAAGATCCTCGTGACATTGTGTATACCCCACACAACGGAGGACATTGGCTGGTGACCTCCCACGAGCTGGGCCGGGAAGTCTTGAGTGACGCAGACTTATTCGGTTCATTCCCGATTGGTATTCCAGCCAATATGGAGCAGCGACCCCGTTTGATTCCCTTGGAGAGCGATGCGGCATCACATCGGCGCTATCGGCGGTTACTGTTGCCAATTTTTGAGCCCGCCGCGGTACAACGCCTGCAAGCAGGGGCAGAGACACTCGCGCAAGAAGTACTCGACGAAGTGTTGCCCGAAGGCGAATTTGATTTTCTGTGGCGTGTGGCGAAGCCAATTTCGATGGGGCTGTTTGTTCGCCAGCTGGGCCTAGAACCTGATCGGTTGGACGAGTTTTATGCCTGGGAGTCAGGATTTTATCGTGCTCCTACGATGGAAGAGCGGATTGAGTGTGGCCAAAATATCGGGGCCTACCTCAGTGCAGTGGTCAGTCAGCATGTTGAGCATCCTAGAGATGACATCGTGACGATGCTGCTTAATGTCGAAGTCGAAGGGGAGAAACTGTCTCAGGAAGAGGTGCAATCGATCTGCTATCTGCTCTTCTTGGCCAGTATTGACACCGTGGCGACAATGCTCAGTTTTATTGTGCGGCATTTGGCGCGAGATCAGGCGCTGTTTAGTCGTCTAAAAGAGGACCGTTCAGCCATTGCTGACTCGGTTGACGAATTGCTGCGTATGCATGCCTTTATTAATCTGAATCGCATTTGTGAGCGTGACACCGTCTTTCACGGTGTGGCCTTTCGAGCTGGCGATAATATTGTGGTGCCCAGCTTTGTCACAGATCGAGATGATCGTGTTTTTGCTGACCCCGATGCGTTTAACGCGGATCGGAGTAAGCGCGAGAAGAATCAACACCACGCCTTCGGTGCGGGTGCGCACAAATGCATCGGCTTGCACGTCGCAAAAATGGAGGTGCGGGTGGTTTTGGAAGCCATTTTTGACCGCATCAGTTCGCTGGAGTTGGTATCAGAATCGGCGGTGACGGGGCACGGCGGCACCACCATGGGTCTGGATACAATTCCGATCAAGGTGACACTCGATTAGACGTTGACTGAGCGGCGAATAGACAGTTTTCTTTGGGGGCTGAATGACGGCCTACCGACAGCGTGTGGTGACATCCATACCGGTGCGCTTCGGTCAACGAGCCGACCACCGTCTTGGTCGGCCATGCAAAAAAGCGGCAACGTGTCCAGGCTAGCGAGCTCGCCTCGGCGTCATCAAGCAGGTATGGCACGCACCTCAGAGTGCGACGATCGTCTTACCGAAGTTTTCCCCCGCGAAGAGATCAGCGAACGCCTTGCCCACCCGCTCAATTCCCTCTAATTGATACTCGGGGGACAATATTGTGCCGTCACGTAACCACTCCGACAGCCGCTCGCGCGCTTCATCGTAGCGTTCGTGTCGAAAATGGGTCATAAAACCCTCTACCGATAGCTCTTTAGTGACCAGTTCAAATAAATTGTTGGGTCCATGTGGCGCCACGCCATAGCCGGATATCGCGCCGCACAGTGCGAGGCGGCCCCGGTGGTTCATATTGCTGATAGCTGCTTCCAGCGTTTGCCCGCCAACATTGTCAAAAAACAGATCGACACCGTCGGGACAAGCGTCAGCGATTGCCTGTGATAGGGGTTGATTGCCTGATCTGACGACCGCTGCGTCGTAGCCCAAGGTGCTGCAAATCCAATCGGCCTTGGCTTGCGAACCGACAATACCGACCACTCGGGACCCCGCTAGCTTAGCGATTTGGCCTGCAATCGATCCAACGGCGCCTCCAGCACCGCTGATTAAGACGCAGTCAGCCGCGGTGGGTTTGCCTATGTCAGTCATGCCAAAGTAAGCCGACATACCCGTATCGCCGAGGACTCCCATATAAGCACTGGGGTTGAACTCAAGCTCTCTGGGTAGCGGCGCGATGAAGTCTGAACCATCGCTTAGGCTGTGAGTTTGCCAAGCAAATCGTGCCATGAGTCGGTCCCCGACCGAGTAGGCGGGATGACGCGAAGTGATCACCTGGGACAATACAAGGCCCATGACCGGAGCATCTAATGCCATGGCTGGCAACACCTCATCGCCAGAGTCTTCATTCATCCAGTTACGGAAGCCCGCATCCAACGAGATAAAGTCGTTGCGGGTCAAGAAATGGCCATCAGGCACGGAGGGGATGGGTTCTTCGCGAACGGCAAAATCAGTTTCGACAGGGTTACCAATGGGCCGTCTGGCCAGCACTACAGAGTTCATCATGTCACTTCTCTCGTTGTCGTTTTAAGCCCTTACCAGCATGCATGCCCGTTCTAGCACGATTGATTGTGGCGGATTCAGAGCCGAGCGTCACCTCGGGAAAAGGGCCGGGGCCGCGGTGCAGTTCACCGACCTATAGCCCCGGATTTTTTTCGAATTCGGCGGTGCGTAGATCAGAGGGACACCAGTCTCGAGCTGTGCTGGTCCAGCAGGTAGTGTCAACACTGAGCCAGCTGGTATCTTCCATCCCGCCTGCTTTGATGAAAAGCTGGCCAGGAATCTCGTCGACAAAGGTGAACATCTGGCTGCCGCAGTTTGGGCAAAAGCCACGATTGACATGAGAGCCGTCGAAACCCAGTGATGCATAGGTTTTATATTTTCCCTCAATCGTCACGGCGTCCATCGGGAACAGGATCACCGTCGCCTTACCAGAGCCGGTGACCCGCTGACAGTCTTTGCAGTGACAATGCAGCCCAAATCCTGCGCGCGTTTCGTCAAATTGGTATTGAACATCACCGCACAAGCAATGGCCTTTCTGCATCGTTAAACTCCTCTTCACCCGAGTCCCAAAATAACACGTTCACACCACTACGGTGTTGGCTAGAAAGATCGGTTTCGGTGGGCGCCGCTCACTGACGCTCTAGACAGGCGGCGGCGTGGCTCGTTAGCTGGGGGGCAGCGCGTATGCCGGCATTGACCGCTACCGCCTCTTCATTTACAGAACTGCGCTGATTACGATGCCAACCCTGCTAATCGGCGGATAGCCGCATATCGTGTGGCCCAGATGCGTCGGCTCAGCGTTGCCTTGGGGGCAAACATTTCTGATGCATGGTAAGCGCCAGTCCATAAATGAAACTCAACCGGAACGCCGGCTGCCGATAAGCGTTGCGCAAAAAGGATATCTTCATCGCGAAAGAGGTCTAAGTCACCGACGTCGATATAGGTAGGCGGCAAATGAGCCACATCCTCAGCGCGCGCGGGTGCAGCATAGCCGTCCGCCTCGTTCCCACCGAGATACCACTGCCACGCTTCAATAGACCCCTCGCGATCCCAAATACCAATATCGACGACTTCGGCGGATGAGGTGGTGCTGTGCCGATCATCAATCATCGGATAGATGGGTAATAGATAATTTAAGGTAGGCCCTTTTCGGTCTCTTAACATCATGGCCACGGCTAACGCGAGACCGCCGCCAGCCGACGCCCCCATGAGCCCGATATTGTCGCTTTGCATTCCTATTGCGGCCGCGTTTTCAAATACCCAACAGACGCCTGTATAACAATCTTCAGGTGCTGCGGGATAAGGGTGTTCGGGGGCTTTTCGATAATCGATAGACGCTATGGGAATCTGGAGCTCGGTTGCCATCTCGCGGAGGTTTTCATCTTGTGTGTCTAGGTCACCCATGACCATTCCGCCGCCATGAATATAGATAAGCCCGGGGGAGGGCATTGCAGCAGACGCTGGCTGATATAAGCGCAGTGACAGATCGCCACCGGGTCCGGGATAAGTGTGATCGCTCACCTGCAGCTGCGGAAATTCGGCTTTGGGCGCCGCATCACGAAAGGCAGACATCGCTTGACGACGCGTCACAATGTCGGCGATGCCGTTTAATCCGCCGGGGAGGGCTTTCCATAATCCTTTGAGCGGTTCTTTACTTTCCGCGTCAATGCGATCCCATAAAGACATATCGATTCCTTCTGTTAGTGCGAATGGCGTGAGTAGTGTGAGTAGTGTGCCTGAGGGTGACAAGGATGGCGCTGCAATTATCCTTTGAGCAAGCAAAAAAAAGGGCGCCCAGTGTGCGCCCTCGCGGATAGATTCACATTGCTCGTTAATCCCAGCTGAGTGCACCACCCGTTTGATACTCGATCACTCTTGTTTCAAAGAAATTCTTCTCTTTCCTGAGGTCCATAATCTCTGACATCCAGGGAAACGGATTTTGCACGCCAGGAAACTGTTCTACTAAGCCCAGTTGAGTGAGTCGCCGGTTCGCAATGAAATGGAGATACTCTTCCATCATGGCTGCATTCATACCCAGCACGCCCCGCGGCATCGTATCGCGCGCGTACTCAATCTCGAGGGCGGTGCCCTCTAAGATCA
>CAJWWJ010000069.1 GCA_913048575.1 uncultured Halieaceae bacterium | reverse complement strand
TTGGGGGCGTTGCGTCAAACCGGTGGGGAACCTTTTGCGTATACCTCTTTATAACAGAGGCGTAGCACATGATCAGTTTAAAAGAATTTGACACGGTGATCCCAACCGACCAGTGCAGCCGAAGCCTGTTTACAGCGCAGCGAGACAAGCTTGCAAAGCTCATGCGCAACTCGGCTTCTGAGGCTGTTCCGGCATCGGGTAAGTCGCCCGAGCAGGTAAAACGAGACGAGGTGCTGCGAGAGCGCCACATCGAGCAGCGCCTGCAACGTTTAATCGTGCGGGCCAAAGGCATTGTTTCGGAAGAGATGTTGGTTCGGCACCAACGGGAAATCCCCGTAGACGAAATTCCCGATTACGCCGTTACCCATTTGTTGGCCCAATTGGGCGAGCGGGAGTTGCAGCTGGCGCGTTATTAGCTCGACTTCGCCACCTGCCGTCTTTCTTACCTTCTTCGCAACTTCTCTGTTGAGACTCTTGTGAGGGGCTTGCCAGAGCCGTCGCCTGAGTCGCTTCACTTTCTGAGGGTGCACAACAGCACTATTTGCCGCCTCGATCGCTGTTATCATTAGCGTGTTCCTTATCCCATGCCCTTCGCACTAGGGGAGAACCGTGCAGCGAATGATTAGCGACTACATTGATTCCCATTTGAAAACCTTATCTGATTTACGCGGATCGGCAGAAGATATTAGCTCGATGGCGACAGTGTGTGCTGAGGCATTGCAGACAGGCCATAAAATTCTGATTTGCGGTAACGGCGGTTCTGCGGCAGATGCGCAACATTTTGCCGCCGAGTTGGTGGGCCGTTTTGTGGCGGACCGGCCCGCGCTCGCTGCCATTGCACTCACAACAGACACCTCGGCGCTCACTGCGATTGCAAATGACTACGGATACGATGCTGTGTTCAGTCGGCAGGTGGCGGGTCTCGCGCAAGCTGGAGATGTGCTGTTGGCAATCTCCACGTCGGGCAATAGCATGAGTGTGCTGAATGCCTGTGAGCAAGCTGCGTCAATGGATTGTAAAGTGATTGGTCTGACGGGCCGTGACGGCGGTGCCTTAAAAGCGCATTGTCGCAATCTTGTCATCGCGGCCTCGAATGACACGGCGCATATTCAAGAGGTACATATTGTCGTGATTCATCTCCTGTGCGCACTGATCGAGGAGCAGCTGGATTGGGCTGCATTGCAATGAGAGACTTGGGCAGTGAGTGCGGTTGACCTAAAGCGCGCTGTGTTTTTGGATCGAGATGGCGTGATCAACGTCGATCACGGTTATGTGAGCAGCTGGGATCAGTTTGAGTTTTTGCCCGGCGTTCCTGAGGCACTATGGCAACTTCAGTCTGCAGGGTATGTTTTGGTCGTTGTTTCGAACCAATCAGGAATTGGTCGAGGCTTTTACAGTGAAGCTGATCTGGCTGCGCTCAATCGTCGCGTACACCGCTACCTGCTTGACGAGCGTGGCGTCGAGATCGCTCAATTCTACCATTGCCCGCATCACCCCACTGAGGCGCTACTGAAATGGCGACAGCCGTGCCATTGCCGCAAGCCGGCGCCGGGGATGATCGAGCAAGCCTGCGCCGAACTCCATATCGATCCAAGCAACTCATTGATGGTGGGGGATAAAGTGTCCGATATGGAGGCGGGTCAGGCCGCTGGCGTAGGGCGGCTGTTTAGAGTTGTTCTTGCGGCTACGGCGCAGCCTCTTTCCGGCAATGGTGACGGCAAGGCGGGTGTCGTCTTGGTAGAAGGCTTGCCCGATGTGGCGCGGATCGTGAGTGAATCGCAGGCGCCAGGGTGATCAGTGGCTACCAGTAAATCATGTGGACTGTTTCATGCAGCCGGCTGATGCTAGAAAGCGTAGCCAAAGGTTTCGATATCGGCGGCAAAGCGTTCCGCCACCAGCGCTTGAGTTTCCTCATCGTAGTATTGTCTATATTCCGCACGGTCATTAGCCTGTCGTCTATGGGGCAGCGCGATAGTCGGTATACCAATTCGTTGGCAGCAGGTGTCGAAATCTGCCTGCAGCGATTCATAGCGCCCTACAAAGTCGACGATCTGGCGTCCCCTTAGATCAATTAAATAGTCCGATTGCGGCGTGACGGAGGTGTCTAGGTGGTACTGCCATGGCCTTGTTGGCTCAAGCTTGCGCCTCAGGAAATCAGAAAACGACTCCCCCTCGTTTACCAGGCTGGGCCGTTCACGCTTGATGTGATGGTAGGAGCTCACCTGCAGGTCCCATGGGTTGCGCACGAAGGCAAATTTAAACAGTGCGTTATAAGTGTCTCTGGGTAGCATCTCTTGAGCCGTAATGGCTTTGCAGTGGCGAGGTAATTTGATCGCAGAGCGATGCCCCGTAAGCCCGCTCATTTTACTGGCTACCCATTGAGGTAGGTAATAAGGATCGCGCCAGCGGTAGCGCTGCAAAGCCCCGCGAATACTGGTTCCGCCGGTTTTTGCAATGTGAACAAAGAGGAACTGGTAGCGATTAGAGAGGAGCATAGGAGTGGATTCGGCCGCTGTGAGTTAACATTCAGTTCGGTAATGAAATTATGGTCCGATCGCGTTAGCACAAAGTCTCTGGCCAACGAGTCGAACGTAAATTAGCACATTCAACGGCATAAGGAGCGTTTCATACCGCACACTGCGTTCGCGGTGCTGACTGCCAACCACATGCGCAGGTTATATCGCCTTGAGTGGCCCGCGCTAGTGCTGGCGACACAGGGGGTTCGGTTGGAAGGTTTGGCGCGCACCCTGGAGGCGTTTTTTTGTGAAAGAGGGTGTGTCTGTAGTATTCACACCTGCGCTGGTGGAGGTGCGCGTGAATCAATACACTAGCGCAGGCTTAGCAAAAGGGTGTCAGCCCCAAATCTCTGTGGGGCGGTAGCGACAATGCAGCGACTGAGTGATGTTTCACCATCCATAATCTGGGTATTTCTGTTTTTTACCCTGTCTCTTTCCTCGGCGACGCGCCAGTTTATCTGGCTGATGGCGCTAGTGGGTTTGGTCATGTTTGTGAGGGGCCCCAAAATCTTTTTTGAGACTGAGGGCGTGCGCAAATTTTGGATCGTCCTAGCATGCTTCTTGTTGCCGGCACTTTTTTCTCTATTTGGCGCGATTAATTTCGAGCGCTCACTGTCGGGCGCCGTGCGTTTTCTTTCTTATGGGTTTGCGGTCTGGGTCGTGCTGCAAATTAAGCTGGACAAAATAGAAAGCCAACGACTCATGTCACTCATCGGCGCAATCATGATGATCTGGGTGGTTGATGGGTTGGTGCAGTTGCTCACGGGTTTTAGCGTATTTGGTAATCCGCTCATTGAACTGGATTCAGGGCATACCTTGGTGACGGGTAGCCTGCGTATGGGCTACGGATCAACCTTGGCGATTTTATCGCCATTTTATTTAGAGGCGTTGCGTCGAGCGGGCTCGGGCCCAGCGATAAGCGTCTTATCGCTGCCACTATTTGCCGCCATCGTGATGAGTGGTAACGAAGCATCAATGGTTCACGCCCTAGCGGCGTTAGGTGGATACGCCCTGATTCTGCTTAGAGCCAAAGCGGATGAGCAGGTGACGTCATGGCTTTTGTCGCTGTTACTGTTCTTTTCACTGGCGGTGTTATCGGGTTGGATTCTCAGCGATACGTTTCGGGCCTCCGTCACCGGGCAAGCGGCGTCGGACGTTTACCAAGCGTTTGATTATTTACCTGTCTTTTGGTCGTCTGCTTGGCAGGGATTTATGGACCATTGGGTGAACGGTGTGGGTATTCGCGGCTGGGGGTCTCTGATGGTTTCGTTAGAGAGTATTAGTGTGCTGCCCGTATCCGAGCGTTGGCACCCGCATTTATTCGCGCTTGAGGTTGCGGTGGATACCGGCATCCCGGGTTTGATTGGTTACGCGTTATTTTTTGTGTTTTTAAGCCGACGTCTCTTCGATGCTAGATCAGAAGTGGCGTTGAGTTCGCTCGTGGTTATCCTGGCGCTATTTCCCTTGAATAGCTCGATCTCTTTTTATTCCTACTTTAACGGCAATATTCTGTTCCTGACATTAGCGCTCTTGATTGTGCTCGATCGGGATATCAAGACACCGACAAAGGTTGATGGTCATTACGATGGCCGATCTTAGTGACAGCATAGACCGAGGTGCGTTTCCGGATCGGATTTTGATTATCCGTTTGAGCGCAATAGGCGATGTCGTATTCAGCTCACCCCTCGTCGATGCGCTGAAAGAAGTCTATCAAGGGGCTGATATCTTTTGGCTGGCTGAATCTCCAGTAGTGCCTTTGCTTGAACATCATCCTCACTTACGCGATGTCATTGTCTGGCCGCGCAAAGAGTGGGGTGAACTGCTCAGTAGTGGTCGATGGCTGGCATTACTGAAGGAGATAGTGAGGTTTAAGAAACGGCTTCGCCAATACCGGTTCGATTTGGTGATCGATGCGCAGGGTTTATTTAAAAGCGCTGTGTTGGCATGGATGACTGGAGCGGTTAGGCGGGTAGGCTTTGCCTCAAAAGAGCCAACCCGCGCGTTACTGACCGAGCGGATTGAAAAAGACGCTGGCCCCGCGATCAGTTCTGAGTATCGTGCCATGGCAAAGCACCTAGGTTGCCAGAGCGACGTATTCCCAATGAAAGTCTGTGTGCCGCCGGCGGTTGAGGTATGGGCAGATGCGTTTCGCGCAGATACGCCTTATGTCGCCATTTGTCCGTTTACCACTCGACCGCAGAAGCATTGGCCTGAGGCCCATTGGCAAGTCTTAGCGAAAAGCCTGGTAGCGCGCGGCTGGCGTGTTGTGGTGTTGGGTGGGCCCGCCGATAGCGTATCTGCTGATCGTATCTTCGCTGATATCCGGGTCGAGTCCATGGTCGGAAAGGCGGCGTTATTAGAGAGTGCCGCCTTGGTCGGTCACGCTGATCTTGTCATCGGTGTGGATACGGGGCTGACCCATATGGGGTGGGCATTTAAAGTGCCCACGATTGCGTTGTTTGGTTCGACTTGCCCGTATCGAGATCTTGGGGGGCTGCGCGGCGCCGTGTTGTACAAAAATATGACTTGTTCACCCTGTCGGCGAAAACCAGTGTGTGGTGGAACCTATGACTGCCTCGCTGCCCTGTATCCCGACAGCGTGATTGGATCCATGGCGGGTTTACTGCGCGACAAGTCGGTGTCCGGCTCCGTGGTAGCATCTTGAGCTCTAATAGAGGGAGAGTCTAATGTCTGCATTGCCAGACATGAGTGCTAGCAACGTCACCGTCATTGGTGATGTGATGTTAGATCGATTTTGGACAGGCGCGACCCAGCGTATGAGTCCAGAGGCGCCTGTGCCGGTAGTCAATGTGTCTTCGCAGGAAGACCGCGCTGGCGGTGCAGGGAACGTCGCCGTTAATTTGGCGCAGCTCGGGTTGACTGTCTCGCTGGTGGGGCTATGCGGTGACGATGACCATGCTCGCGCCCTGCGTCGTTGTGTCGAAGAGGCGGGGGTTCGCTGGAACGTCATGCCTTGTGCTGCCGAGACCATCGTCAAATTACGCGTGTTGAGTCGCAACCAACAACTGTTGCGCATGGATTTTGAGGAGTCACTGAGCCCGCACGCCAATGACTTATTTGTGGGTTTTGCAGCGCAGCATCTTATCGACGCAGACTTGATTGTGTTCAGCGACTACGCCAAGGGATCGCTGGCGCTGATTGAGTCCCTGATCGCGCGGTGTCGGTCATTAGGTAAAACGACCTTGGTCGACCCAAAAGGGCACGATTTCGACCGTTATCGAGGGGCGACGGTGTTAACCCCCAATCTCACTGAGCTCGAAGCCGTGGTGGGGCCATGCCAGGATGACGCGACACTCATCGCAAAAGCAGAGACTCTGAGAAGCGCCCTCGAGTTAGAGGCGATTTTGGTGACACGAAGCGAAGCCGGTATGACATTAATTCAGGCGGGGTCAGCGCCGCAGCACTTTGCTGCCAGCGCACAAGAGGTTTTTGATGTGACGGGTGCTGGCGATACGGTGATCGCAACGTTGGCGGGGTGTCTCAGTGCGGGATTGCCGATGGCCGAGGCCGCGCGGATCGCCAATCGTGCTGCAGGCGTGGTGGTGGCCAAGCTAGGAACTGCGAGTGTGACGCCCGATGAATTAACCATGGTCGGGGAGGGGTTGCGCGGTGCTCCGGATAGACAGGGTGTCGTATCGGCGTCTGATATGTTGGACGTGGTGGCAGAGGCGCGTGGGAGGGGTCAGCGCGTCGTCATGACTAACGGCTGTTTTGATTTGCTTCATCCCGGTCATATTGCTTATCTAGAGCAAGCGGCAACCTTGGGTGACATGCTGGTGGTTGCTGTAAACGACGATGATTCAGTGCGGCGGTTGAAGGGCGACGCCCGGCCAGTGAATGCCATCGCAGATCGGATGGCGGTGCTCGTGGGCCTCTCGGCGGTGGATTATGTACTGCCATTCTCCGAGGACACGCCGGCAAAATTGATTGAGGCGTTGGCGCCAGATGTGCTGGTCAAAGGCGGTGATTACGTTGTCGAGGAAATCGCTGGCCATGAGTCAGTAATGGCGCGAGGTGGAGAGGTGGTCGTACTTGATTTTCTAGAAGGGCATTCTACCTCAAGCTTAATAGACCGGCTTAGTGACTGAACGACGTTGTCTTTAGAAACCGGCGCGTGCGTTACGCTAAAAGTTTTTTTACTCAGTTGAATGGCCTGCTTTTGAAGGTCCCAGTACCGCGTCGTTGTAAGCGGGTGCTTGCCAAAAAAGGAACGATCATTTGTCTCAGCCTAGCCGCGAAGAATCAGATCAGTATTGGCGAGACAGTTTTTATTGGTGCGAACCCTTCGCATTGCCCAATTGGCTTGCCGGCCCGCAATCACGACGAATGCGCTACCGCCCCGGTGAGCCACCGCGGCGGTTGGCGCTAGATACGATGGCCTCTAACGCTGATCAATCGATTCGATTGGGGTCGAGATCGCGTGCCTGATTCGCCAAAAGGTAAGTGGCTATTACTGACGCTGCTCTGCTTTGCCGGCGCGATGGTGTATACGTTCCCGTTTCTCCGTTACTCCTACTACGACACCATGAAAGAGGCGCTGGGGGTCACCCATACCCAGATGGGACTTATGCAGGCGGTCAATGGTGTTGCGGCGACGTTCGGTTACATCCCAGGTGGCTGGCTTGCAGATCGGTATTCCCCTAGAAAATTACTGGCGACGTCCCTCATTGTCACCGGGCTGAGTGGATTTTATTTCTCCACCTTTCCGTCTTATGTAGGGGGGCTGTTTCTGTATGGTTTTTGGGGGGTGAGTACCCTGATTATCTTTTGGGCCCCTTTTATTAAAGCGACGCGCAATTTGGGTCCCGATGCTGAGCAGGGTCGATTGTTCGGGTTTTTAGAGGGCGGCCGCGGGGTTTTTGGTTTCTTGATCGGTATGTTCACTTTGTTCGTTTTCAAAGAAATGGGTGAGGGGCCAACCGGTTTGATGTGGGTGATCAATATTTCAGCCGTCGTGACGGTCGCAGCGGGGCTGACCGTTTGGCTGATTTTCGAGGACCCGCCTCAGGGAACGGCTTCTGAGTCGTTGTTTCAAAACTTTAGCGGGGCCCTCAAAACGCCGCAGGTGTGGGTGATCGGCCTTATTATTTTTTGTGGCTATGGTCTTTTTGCGAGTCAGAGTTACATTACGCCCTACATGACCGGCGTGATGGGTGCCGTGGTGACCTATGGTGTGCTGATGGGCATTTTGAGAACCTATGGTATTCAGGCGATTGGCGCGCCGGTCAGCGGTATCCTGGCAGATAAAATCGGGGGGCCAAGTATTGTCATTGGTTTCGCGTTTGCGATCGCGGCGCTCTGTATGTCGATACTGCTCGTGGTGCCCCCAGAGCTAAAGAACTTAGCGATCGTCTCCAACGTTATGATTGTGCTGGCGCTCTGCGTCTTTGCGCTACGCGGCAATTTTTATGCGACTTTTTCTGAGTCAAAAATTCCAATGCACACTATGGGGACAGCCGTAGGGGTCGCCTGTTTCGTGGGTTATTTACCCGAGGGGTTCACGTATCCGATGATTGGCTATTGGTTAGATACTTACCCGGGGCTGCCCGGCTATCAAATCACCTTTGGCTATATGCTGGCGCTGTCTCTGGTGGGTATTTTAGCCACGTTATTCTTGCGGCGTATTAATCGACAGAGTGAGTCAGAGGAGTACTCGCGCGTTGGGTAAAGTGCTGTCTGATGCGCAGATTAGGCGCTATCGAGAGGAGGGTTTTGTCTCGCCTGTCGACGTGATGAGTGAGCAGGAAGCCAGTGAGTATTTGCACCGTTTTGAAGAGGCTGAGCGACGCTTTCCGGCGCTCGCGCATGCCCATAAGCGCAATAATGTGCATCTGTCGTTTAAGTGTCTCGACGAGTTAGCACACCATCGGGTCATCTTAGACGCTGTTGAGGATCTTATCGGCGCTCATTTCTCGTTGTGGGCAACGGTTCTGTTCTGTAAGGAGCCCCAGAGCCCGCATTACGTGAGTTGGCATCAAGATGCCACTTACATGGGAATGAGTGACACTGAATTTGTCACACCTTGGCTGGCACTGACGCCCAGTACTCCGACGACGGGCTGTATGCAAATGATTCCAGGATCACATCAGCACATCATCCTTGAGCATGAGGATACGTATGCGGAGGACAACATACTGACGCGTGGCCAAGTGGCAAAGGGGATTGACGAGAGCACCGCGGTCGATTTGGTGCTCAAACCTGGGCAAATGTCATTGCACCATGCCAAGGTCGTCCATGGCTCAAGGCCTAATACCTCGGCGCAGAGGCGAGTTGGCTTTGCCATGCAGTCTTATATGCCGCCACAAGTGCAGCAGGTTGTGGGTAACAATCTCTGGCTGGATATTCGGGGGGTCAATGACCGTCAAAATAGCCGCCGGCTGAATCGGCCCGAATATGATGCCGATCCCATTGCGGCAGCTGACCGCGATCTGGCAGATGCCAATTTAGACGACATCCTGTACCGTGGGGCGGCGCAGAAAAGAGGTTACTGAGTCAGTGTCGAACACATTAGAACCTGCCCTTGATATTTCCAAGTTGGTTGCTTGGCGCCATGCATTGCATCGTTGTCCTGAGCTCGGGTTTGAGCTCAATGAAACGGCAGGCTATATCGAGCGTCAATTGCGGGAACTGGGTATCGAAACCCATAGCGAGATTGGGCAGGTCGGTCTCGTTGGCGTTTTACGTAAGGGGGATAGCAATCGGGCAATTGGTCTTCGTGCCGATATGGATGCGCTCAAGATACAAGAGCTCAATACTTTCGAATATCGCTCAAAAACAGAAGGTCATATGCATGCCTGCGGGCATGATGGGCACAGTGCCATGCTGTTGGGCGCGGCAGAGGCGTTGCGCTCACTGGATTTCGACGGCACCGTTTATTTTGTCTTTCAACCAAACGAGGAGCATGGACTCGGCGCGCAGGCCATGATTGATGATGGGTTGTTCGATCGCTTTCCCATGGACGCTATCTATGGCATGCACAACATGCCGGGGCGCCCAGCAGGCCAGTTGGCGATGAAGCCAGACGGCATTATGGCGGG
>CAJWWJ010000068.1 GCA_913048575.1 uncultured Halieaceae bacterium | reverse complement strand
TTAGAGGTCGGAGAACCCGACGCCGCCTTCGAGCGCGCCGATGTTGTCATCGAGCAAACCTACTCGGTGCCGATGTGTCATCAAGGGTATATCGAGCCCCACGCGTGCGTGGCCCGCGTTGATGCAGCAGGGCAAGTGGACTTATGGTGCAGTACACAAGGCCACTTTGTGGTGGCGCAATTTACGGCCGCGTTAACGGGCATTGATGTGGGTAAGGTCAAGGTGACGGCGTCCGAAATTGGCGGCGGATTTGGTGGCAAAACAACGGTCTACCTAGAGCCGCTGGCGGTAGTGCTGGCTCAAAAGTCAGGTCGTCCTGTCAAAATGATCATGGATCGCGGCGACGTATTCAGAGTGACTGGTCCCGCGCCGGGTGCGCAAACACGCGTGAAGTTGGGCGCCACGCAAGATGGTCAATTAGTCGCCGCCGACGTTGAATGCGTGATGGACTCGGGTGCCTATAGCGGCAACCCGGCGAGCTTCCCTGCTTTCATGGCAACGGCTTGTTACAAGTTGACCGACGCTCGCTCGACGGGTCGTGCTGTCTATACCAACAAACCAAAAATCCATGCGTATCGTGCGCCGAGTGTGCCGCAAGTGACGCTGGGGTTTGAGCTCGCGATGACCGAGCTCGCAGCCGAATTGGGTATGGATCCGCTCGCGTTTAGACTCAAAAATGCGGTAGAGGAGGGTGATGTCAATATGATGGGGGCCCCCTATAACCGTATTGGTTTGCGGGAATGTCTCGAAGTAGCGAGTGCTCATGCGCACTACAAAGCACCGGTGGCTGAAGGGGAGGGCCGAGGCGTGGCGGCGGGATACTGGATTAATGCAGGCTTGCAATCGAGTGCCACCCTGAATGTCTTGTCAGACGGCCACTTATCTATTTTGACCGGGAGCCCCGACATTGGGGGTTCACGTGCGTCAATGGCGCTAATGGCGGCCGAAGTATTGGGCATTCCTTTTGAACATATCCATCCCCAGATTGCGGCGACCGACGCTGTGGGCCATTGTGATGTCACGGGGGGCAGTCGTACCACGCTGGCCACGGGACAGGCCGTTATTCAAGCCGCTGAACAGTGCGTCGCGGAGATGTGTCGTCGCGCGGCGGCCGAATGGGAGGTCGAAGCCGGTGTCGTCACCTGGTCTCAAGGCGCTGCGCATTATGGTGAACAATCCCTCACGTTTGAGGCATTGGCTCGCCGTGCTGGCACAATGGGAGGGCCGCTGACGTTTTCGAGTTCGCTTACGGCCAGTAGCGCCGCGCCGTCATTTGGCGTTCATATTTGTGACGCTAAAGTCGATAAAGAAACGGGCCGCACCACCATCACGCGTTACACCACGATTCAAGATGCCGGTAAGGCGATTCATCCCGCCTATGTAGAAGGGCAAATGCAGGGTGGCGCTGCGCAAGGTATTGGCTGGGCGTTGAATGAGGAATACCTCTACGACGAAAACGGCGTCTTACAAAACGCTGGATTTCTGGATTATCGAATCCCGGTTGCCTCAGACCTGCCCTTTATCGATACGGTCATTGTCGAGGTGCCCAATCCGCTTCATCCGTTTGGTGTTAAGGGCGTGGGTGAGGTACCGATCGTACCGCCAATGCCTGCGGTAGCCGAGGCGGTGTATCAGTCTGCAGGTGTGCGTTTGCGAGATATGCCACTGAATCCACCCAAGATTGTGGCGGCGTTGCAGGAGCAATAGTCAGGGTTAACGCGTGAAGTGTTTTAAGGCACTGTATTGGCGTCATTGCGCGTCAGTAAGTCCTCCTCTATGTAACGGAGGATAGCCTCTAAGGCAATTTCTCGCGGGAAGTCATTCTTATCGGCGAATAGAGCCTGAGAGATTTGGTGTTGTCGCGCGATAGGGACCGACATGGCCCAATGATCGGCGTTAAAAAAACCCAGCAGGGTGGACCCCGGGATGACCTGATCGTAAAAAACCAGCTGGCTGTCATTACGCGCGTCTTGCAGTTTCCCTATTTTTTTATGCGACCCTTGTAACCCGTTAGAAATATTGGCGGGGTCAGGGAAAGACACCACCGAGTAGTAACGGATGTGCTCTGGTAGCGTATTTTCTGCAAACCATTGCTCACGGTTGGCAGGCATCAAGGTCTCCAGTGCCTTGGAGTCTTTCTTCTCGCACTCTGCTCCCGGAATTCGTGCCAGCCAGCGCAGCTGCTTTTCGTTAGCCTCTTCAGCCAATGCTGAGCCCCAGACGGCGCCCGAGTAAGATACCACTGCCGTCACATGCCGAGCTAAATCGGGGTAGTTGGCAAGAAACGCAAAAATATCGGGTAATCCCTTGGAATAACCGACGAGAACCAGTGGTCTGCTGTCGTTTTCCTGATCCCGAGACTGAATAGATTGCGCGATCAGATCGCCATTGGTCTCTGAGCTGGCGATCCCTTCGACTTGAATAAACCCCGTTTCGTAGCCTAGCTTGGCCACATGTTGCGGTGCCGAATTGTCATGATGTAACCAGGGTTTAATACAGGAGTAGCCTAGACCTGGAACCATTTTCCCAACTAATTTTAACGAGGACGTACCAAGATCAACGGGCTGTCCTGTTGCAGGGGGTTCGTCGTCAAAGCGCACGAGGGCCTCATCGCAGGATCTGAAATCGGGTAGCTGTGCGCCGTGGTCTTCGTTGGCGGTACAAAAGATCTCTCGAAACCGGGCGCGTCCATCGGTGATGTTGTATTGATTGCCCGGCTCAAACGAGACCGGGTCAATCGTATAGGAGAAGGGCACCTTCGGTTGACTGGAGCAGCTGATCAATAGGGGCAAGCTCGCAAAGATCGCAACACAGCAGAGTGCTCTCGCTAATTTGGCGTCACGGTTGATGATGTTGTGGTTTGTAAAGGCCACTCTATTCAGCATTGGGTTGCAGGCTTGGGTGCCAATGCGGTAACCACATTATGTGATCAATTTCGTCGAGTGCCTTGGTCTCTTCAGAAAAGAAAAAAACAGCACGATAGCCATCTGAATAGTAAGGATCGGGCGTGAGATTATAGTGGGTATCTGCCTCTGTAGAGATCTGGGAGCCAGCGACATAGGCGACACCGGATAGATTTTGTGAATAGGCGAGGTCTCCGGCCAATCCGTCCCGAGTACTATCAACGTAGGGATCTATCGTGTGAGTCGTCAGTGTGTTTTTGAAAAAGGCCACTCCAATATCGCGGCTTATTTGCCCTAAAAAAACATCCATATTGCGAAAGCGGTAAGGTGCTAACCACAGGCGAATATGATTTCGTCGGCTCACTGACTGCCGTGCCTTTTGTAACCCTAAATCTTGTGAGCGACCATAGTGGTAGAGCGGACTGATCGGTGAGTAGAGGTATTGGCTACCAAAGACAAACGAACGTGTGGTTTTGAGCGCCGATTTCATGTGATTAATCTCGGTGACGTGCCAGCCGCGACGAATCAGAGCGCTCATAATGGCTGAGCGATCGCCAATGAACACGATGTTGAGCGGGTCCCCAGGTACAGTGCCTTTCTGATTGGTCGTGCAGCAGGGTTCGTTCTGAAGAAGCGCTTGCAACTCCTCCGTTGCAGTCAAATTCTCAATGATCGGATAGACCTGATCTAAGTCGACGTACTCCATGCCGGTATTGAGACCGGGAATCTTGATGGTAAAAACGAAGTTGAATAATGCGGTGTCACTCAATAGATCAACATTGATGTTTTTAAACCCCTCATCGATGTTGGTGAAGATATAGCCGTCGACGTTGGCGCCAGGCGCAACAGGGTTCTTAAATTCAGCCGACTGAAAAAAGAGGTCCATCTTGCTGTCTACCTGTTTGGGGCCGGCATGCCGAAGAAAAGCTGCTTCGGCGGGAGATATATAGGCGTCGTCGACGGCGTTTCGCATCAGTGTAAGACGCTGTTGAGTGCGGTTTTCTACACTGATCCAGACGGGTTGCACTCGCGATTTGTACAGATTGGTCCCGAATAGCTGCTGGGTCTCTTCTTCCGACGGGACCGCGACGGTTACGGTGATATTGTCGCGAGTCTCCGTTTCACTACGGCTCAAAAAAATGACGTCTCCAGGTGCAACTGGTTGCTGCCAAGCGGGGGTGCAGGAGGCCAGCGCTGAGGCAAGCACTGCGATTATCGCCAGGCGCTTCATGAAGAGGCGATAGAGGGTGGAGTGATAAAAAGCGAGGCGGTCAGAGCGCATGGGGATATGGTAAGCCATAACCTGATTCTGTGGACCACTTAATTGAATGCAAGCCAGACGATGTTTTTTCGATCGCCTTAATTTTCATTATGTCTACCGCTACCTTGCATCGACAGATGCATTTTTTGTGTCGCCCTGTATGGTGCTATCAACGGAATAGGGTTACTGCAGAAAGGACTGCTGCGACATTTTTTTCACATTAAGGGGAATCGTTATGAAGCAATGGGTAATGGCATTTTTTTTCTGTTGTGTTGCACCACTGGTCTTGGCCGATGGACATGGGGAACTGGGCCTTGAGAAGCGTCAGCCTGATGCCCCGATGACGGTGACTTCGGTCACATTGGGGCAGGAAACGACGGCGATCAGTGCGCAGGGTGATATGGAGGGATACGGCAAGGTCTATGTCACGTATCACCTGTCTTATAATGCGGATCGAAGTGGTGGTACCGTCGATGGGCAAGGTCGTGGATTCACCGAGGCGGGTGTCGCCTCTGGGCGATTCCAAGGTTTCTGGGAGCTAGTCGATGGCGTGGTGGTCATGCGAAACGTGGTGAATATCACCAACGGCACCATGAACCTGGACGTGATCGAATTTAACCCTCTTACCGAGGAACTGCTGGTCAAAGCGTATATTCTGAAATAACGCGACTAGCATAAAAAACCCGGCGTTGGCCGGGTTTTTTATGGTCGTTATGGCGACGACGTGCGGCACGAAAAATGCCTCATTAAGAACCGTTCAACGTTTGATCTGCGCCTTAATGTTATTCTCCGTCGCTTTGCCATACGGTGGCAGTATGCCGCCCAGTTTGCCCACATTAAATTTCACCGACTGGCTGTAAACTGACTTGGCGTGGCTAAAGGTCTTGAATCCCTCAATGCCATGATACGAGCCCATACCTGAGGGGCCAATGCCGCCAAAGGGCATGTCTTCCTGTGCGATGTGGAAGATTACGTCATTAATGCAAACGCCTCCGGAAGTGGTGCGATGCAGAATCGCTTCCTCTTCGTTTTTATCACTGCCGAAGTAATAGGCAGCGAGGGGACGCGGCCCACTGTTAATGTGGTCAATCGTTTCCTCAAACTGCGAGTAAGTGCGGATCGGAAGCAGTGGACCAAAGATTTCTTCTTCCATGCACAGCGCCGCGTTCTCGGGTGCGATGACCAGCGTGGGGGGGATCTTATGGGTTCCCGCACTGAAATCTTCGTTGGCAGGATTAATGGGAATCACGCGGCAGCCACGTTGCTCGGCATCGGCAACATACGAACTCAGGCGAGTGTGGTGACGCTCGTTCACGACAGAAGTGTATTGCTCATTGTTCAGCAGGCTGGGATACATGTTGGCCACGGTTGCGGTGGCAATGCGAATCACTTCTTCCAGTTGTTCTTCGGGGACCAAAAGATAATCCGGTGCCAAACAGATCTGCCCCGCGTTAAGGGTTTTACCGACCATGATGCGCTCAATGGCCTGTTCAAGATCGGCGCTGCGAGACAGCACAACAGGAGACTTACCACCGAGCTCTAAGGTAACTGGTACCAAATTACGCGCTGCTGCAGCCAGCACATGGCGCGCGATATTGGTCGCGCCAGTAAAGATCATGTGGTCAAAAGGGAGTGAAGTGAAAGCCTGTCCTACTTCAGGGCCGCCTGTGAAGGTAGTGACTTCAGTCGGGTCAAAGGCTTCAGCAATAATTTCCGCAACGACCTTCGACGTTTCAGGCGTAAATTCGGATGGCTTAATCATGGCGCGATTACCCGCGGCCAACGCACCGGCTAGGGGCTGAAAAATCATGGCGACAGGAAAGTTCCATGGCGCGACGATCCCTACGACCCCTTTGGGTTGGTAGTGAATCCTAGAGCGTCCTCCCAGCAAACCCAGAGGGAAGGTTGACGGCCGCTTCTCTGCTTTCATCCACTTTTTGAGATGCTTGCGGCAGTGCTTCATCGAGCCAATGGAGGCTGCGACATCGGTCATCAGGTTAATTTGGTGAGGTCTGCCGGCAAAGTCCTTGTCAATCGCGTCACTGATGCGGTCGGCATGGCGCACCAAGACATCAATGGCTCGGTTGATACGATCGATGCGCGTCTCGGCCGAGACGTATCCTTCTTGTAAATAGCTCGCTTGCTGCGCTTTGAGCGCGTCTTGCATTTTGATTTCAGTATCGGGACTGACAGCGACTTGTTGTGGGGCATTCATTTTTTTTTCCTCACGGGGCTTGCGGCCGCAAAGTATACACAGTTTGCCTTAGAGGAGGGCAGGTACGGCGCGCACTGAGTTGACGACAATGGCATGTAGGTTTGATTTTTAAAATACTGATTTTTCTGGTTTTTTAACTTTTACAGTGGTTTCTAGCGGCTTTTTATTTGATGGGTCGTCGCGCGATAAAAGGCGCCGCGGGGGTCGAGCACGTGAGTCTTCCACGGGCTCTCTTGTCGAGAGTGCTCAAGTGTCCGCGGCTTGGCGAGGCCGTAATGATGTGTGGCATCGCGAGGCATCTTGCCGAGAACGCAGAAACGCCCTTTATGACCATCTTCGGGCCGTCTCGCATACCACTTCCGATTAGCGCCCCAATCGCCGCTCGAGCTCAACATGGAAATGCCGTAGACGCTGTTCTTGCTCGCCCCATAGCTGCCCCTTAAAGGCTTTGCTGCGCATCCCTTCTTGCACTGAAGGGAGAAAGTCGGCGTCTTGATTGAGCACTAAGCCCAGACCGGGATCTTCGTTCAGCAGGAACGTTTCTGTTTCGGGGCGCACGGCGCCTGTGGCGTCGGTGCCCTCGGGCAGGCCCATCCAGGCTGGGGGACAATAATCCGGATCGTTGACCGGGAAGAGCAGCGTCATGGTGTCGTACCAGAATCGCTCGGGATCGGTTTCATGAGGCATGAAGCGCATCAAAAAAATGGCCTCAGGATGGCAGCCGATTTGTACATTAGGGAAAATGCCGGTGGCCCAGCTATCGGAAAGTTGTCCATCAGCAAAGCGGTCGTAGCCTAAATTTAAGCGACTCGATCGATCCCGCTTGGCTTGCTGAATCGCAGCACGGACGTCTCCGGCACTGCCTTCAAAGGTGGCGGGGTCAACGCCAGATTCTTGCAGCATCCATTGGAGGCCCTCGTTGACCGTCGTTTGGTCGGCTTGTCGCGGACTGGGCTGCCCTAGCGGCACAATCATGCGGCTGGCGCCATGCGGGTAAAGATCGTATTGCACGTTAAGGTCGCCCATGACCCCCCGCGTTTCTGGGTGCACTGCGTGGAGGTGGTAGCTCTCATAAAAAGCCTCAACCCCTACTTTCCAGTTTGAGCCCCATTCGCTGCGTACATGTCGCACGACGCGCATTTTATCGATTTGGTAGTTCTCCAGGTACCCCTCGGGCAAGCCAATGACGTCTGCTAGAGCAGGTGGCTGGTCAGCCATGCTAATAAAAATGAGCCCTGCGTATTCTTGGCAGGCTGCCGCGGTTAAGCCCGGTCGATGACAGATCACGGCCTCTTGAAAGGTGTCTTCGTCGGTAATGGTGCGCAGCTCGCCGTTGTTGTGGAAGCTCCAGCTGTGAAAAGGGCAGACGAAGACCTTTTTGTTGCCGCGCTCCTCGGTGATGAGGCGAGCGCCTCGATGGGGACAAACGTTATAAAAAGCTTTGATCCCCTCCGCCGTTTTCGTGATGATCAGCGATTCGCTGCGCACTCGAAAAAGAAAATAATCACCGACATTAGGGAGGTCAGTGCTGACCCCTGCGATCAGCCAGCTGTCAGTCCAGATCTTTTCCCATTCTTGCTCGACTTGCTCATGACTGAAGTACCCGGATTTGCCGTAGATCTCGGCGCCATTGTTGATGGCAGGTTGCTTGGCTTCTAGGCTCTCGGGGGAGGCGTCGGGGTTAAGGATGGCAGTGGGGATGATTCGATTCATAGGCTCTTCTCGCTCTACGGGGTTTGCCCTGTTGCTAGGCGAAATACTGGCAGTGTGATGGTATCGGACCAACTTTCAAAGTCGATCATGACGGGTAAACCGCTTGAGAGTGCTTCGGGTTCTGCGTCAATAATCTGGCTCATCATGCGAGGGCCCTCAGCAAGGTCGATCAGCGCGATGATATACGGTGCTGGAAAATCGGCAGTGACACCTCTGCGCACCACGGTGTAGGTGGCAATGACGCCCTTGCCGCTCGCCGGTCGCCAGGACAGCGAGTCACCCTGGCAGGCATCGCAGTGAGTACGAGGATAAAAGAGGACGTGCTGACAGTCGTCGCAGTGTTGCAATTGTAGCTCGCCGCGTTGGCACGCATCGTAAAACGGCTGCTCCGTGGGGGTCGGATTCGGCGTTGGTCGGCTCATAGCGTCGCCTCTACGCCAAGAATTAACGTGGCGTGGCTCGACATAATCCCACCTTGGGCATGACAGAGGGCGGTTTGAATGTTGGCAAGTTGGCGTGCTTGTGCGTCGCCCCGCATTTGCAACATGGCCTCAGTCAGTCCAAACATCGCGCCCGGATTGCCGGGGTGGCAGTGAGACAGCATACCGCCATGAGTATTGAGTGGTTTGGATCCCCCGGGGCGCGTCACGCCACTGGCTAGGAAGTCGCCTCCTTCACCCTTACGGCAGAATCCAAGGTCCTCGAGCTGGATCAACACCGCGGGTGTGAAGCAGTCGTAGAGCTGCATGAGATCGATCTGATCGGGTGTGAGGCCGGCGGCAGCGTAAGCGGCATCGCCGGCTAAGACTGCTGCAGAAGTGGTTAAATCTTTGGCTTGGCTAATGTGCTCGTACGCGTGCCCCTCGCCATAACCCAGCACATAGATCGGCTGATGAGGTCCTTCTTGAGCGCGCTCTCGGCGCGTGATCACCACCGCGGCGCCTCCATCGGACACCAATGAGCAATCGAGTACTTTGAGTGGGTCAGCAATCGGACGAGACTGTAAGACATCGTCTACGGTAATCAGTTCTCGTTTTTGCGCGTTAGGGTGCTGATGCGCCCACGCGCGACAAGAGACCGCCGCTTCAGCAAACTGCGCCTCTGTCGTGCCAAAGCGATCCATGTGGGCGCGAGCAATCAGAGCGTAGTAAGCCGGTACCGTAGGGCCGTAGGGCTGTTCGTAATGCGGGTGCCCCGAGCTCGACTGGACCACCATGGCTTGGTCACGTGTCATGAAGCTGCGGAGACTGTCTGCCATCGCGACCACAATGGTGTCCGCCATGCCAGCGGCGATCGCGGCGACCGCCATATTGATGGCCATAAAGGTGGTACCGCCGCCGGTGTTGACGGTTACACAATGCCGTGGCTGCCAGCCGAGATATTCGGCGACCGCCTCAGCGTGATACAAAATGGGTTCCGCAAACGCATTGCAGGTGATCAGTCCATCGCAATCGGAGAGGGTGAGCCCAGCATCTTTGACGGCGTTGAGCGTGACTTCGACA
>CAJWWJ010000067.1 GCA_913048575.1 uncultured Halieaceae bacterium | reverse complement strand
GCAAACTTACTGGGCAGCCCCACCGCACCGGCGATGATGCTTCGTGAGGTAATTTTAGAAGCGCTGCAAGATGACAGCGGTATACGAAGCGCTATCCGCGATGATCTTAACGCCATCATTGATCGTGACTCCGCCTGCCATGAACTCTATCTGCCGTTTCTGTACTTCAAAGGTTTTCAGGCGCTGCAAATTCACCGCATTGGCCATTGGTTGTGGACACATAACCGCAAGCCTTTGGCGCATTTTTTACAAAGCCAAATGGCACGGCAGTTTGGTATCGACATTCATCCTGCTGCGCGCTTCGGTCACGGAATTATGCTGGACCACGCGACAGGCCTTGTCGTCGGCGAAACTGCCGTCGTCGGCAATCGCGTGTCGATCTTGCAGTCCGTAACGTTAGGCGGCACTGGAAAAGAGGACGGCGATCGTCATCCAAAGATCGGCGATGGCGTTCTCATCAGCGCAGGCGCCACGATCCTAGGCAATATTTATGTTGGCGAGGGTGCCAAGGTTGGAGCTGGCTCAGTGGTACTTCAAGATGTGCCGGCACACACCACAGTGGCGGGTGTCCCCGCAAAAGTCGTTGGCAAGCCGACGTCTAACTCTCCCGGACTCGATATGGATCATGCGATCCCTGAGCCTCAGTGGTAATCGGGCGAAAGCGCCACCACCGCATCGACCATCGCAGCAACATGATCAGGATTAATGCCTGGCGTGATCCCGTGCCCTAAGTTGAACACATGACCGCTGCCCTCTCCGAATGAAGTCAGAATCTGTGCCACTTCCTCTCGAATACGCTCAGGTGAGGCATTGAGTAGCGTCGGATCCATATTACCCTGCAAGCACACTCGATCGCCCACTCTCTCCCGCGCGGCACCAATGTCTGTAGTCCAATCCAGCCCCACCGCATCCGCGCCACAATCGGCAATGGCTTCCAACCATTGACCACCGCCCTTGGTAAAAACGATCACTGGTACCTTTCGACCATCCGCCTCTCTCGGCAGCTGCTCAATAATCTCTGTCATGTAGCGCAAAGAAAACTCGCGATACGCGTTATGACTCAATGCCCCGCCCCAGGTATCAAATATTTGTACCGCTTGCGCGCCACTGCGAATCTGCTCACTCAAATAAGCCGCCACTGATGTCGCTAACTTGGAGAGCAGCTGATGCATCAGCTCGGGCTCATTGAAGGCCAGTGACTTCACTTTGGCAAAATCTTTACTCGAGCCGCCCTCCACCATGTAAGTCGCCAAGGTCCAGGGGCTGCCAGCGAAACCGATCAACGGAATACTGCCCTTGAGCTCCTTGCGAATCAGCGATACTGCATCCATGACATAGCCGAGCTCGCTCGCGGCTCGCGCCGGATCCAGCGCATTTATTTCGGCCGCGGTCGAGATGGGTCGTTCAAAGCGAGGACCCTCCCCCTCCGAAAAGTACAGGCCCAATCCCAGCGCGTCTGGCACTGTCAAAATATCAGAAAACAAAATAGCCGCGTCCATGGCATACCGCCGTAACGGCTGCAAAGTCACCTCACAGGCAAGTTCAGGGTTCGTACACAAGTTCATAAAACTACCGGCTTCGGCCCGTATCTCCCGGTACTCTGGTAAGTATCGGCCCGCCTGGCGCATCATCCAAAGCGGCGTTCGATCCACAGGTTCACGTAGCAGTGCACGCAGAAATCGATCGTTTTCTAAGCTGGCCATGTTGTCGACTCTCTTCTCATATTCTTAGTGTTTAACGCCGTGTCGGTCGTATCGCAGTTCGCAAAAACGCGAGCCCAGTTAATGCCTAGACTTCGAGGTAATCCAAAATGCCCTCAGCCGCCTGCCGGCCTTCCCAGATAGCAGTCACCACTAGATCGGATCCACGTACCATATCACCCCCCGCAAAAATCTTTGGATTTGCTGTCTGGAATTTGAAGGCTTGGTGTTCCGGCGCAATCACGGCATCCCAATCGTTACAGGTCACACCGACCTCGCCGAACCACTCCGCTGGGTCGGGCTGAAAACCAAAGGCCATGATAATCGCGTCGGCTTCGATCACGACCTCACTGCCGGGCACTGGCTCAGGCCGTCGCCGACCATCAGCACCGGGTTCACTGAGCTGTGTCTCGACCACCTTCACACCGATCGCCTCACCAAAGTAATCCATCACTTCAACGGGTTGTCGATTAAACAAAAACTGGACACCTTCTTCTTTGGCATTGGCCACCTCACGACGTGACCCAGGCATGTTTTCTTCATCGCGGCGGTACACACAGTAAACGCGGTCAGCTTGTTGGCGGACCGCTGTACGAACGCAATCCATCGCGGTATCACCACCCCCGAGCACCACCACTGTCTTCTCTTTCAAATCGATAAATTCGTCGGGGTCTCTCGGATAATCCATCTTTTCGTTGACGTTAGCGATGAGATAATCGAGCGCCTTGTGCACACCGGGAAGATCCTCCCCTGCAAAGTCACCCACCATCGCCTTATAAGTCCCCATTCCCAAAAATACAGCGTCGTAGTCGGCAAGGAGCTCTTCGATAGTGACGTCGCGACCAATTTCAGTGTTGAGCTGAAACTCAATGCCCATGCCCTCAAACACTTCTCGGCGACGCTGCATCACCTGCTTTTCAAGCTTGAACTGAGGAATCCCAAAAGTCAGTAAGCCACCAATTTCTGGGTAACGATCAAAGACGGTGGCCTTCACGCCATTGCGCGTCAGAATGTCAGCGCATCCCAGTCCGGCGGGACCTGCACCAATAATCGCTACTTTTTTATCAGTAGGGATAACGTTAGACAGGTCTGGGCGCCACCCCATTGCTAACGCGGTATCGGTAATATATTTTTCTGAATTACCAATTGTCACCGCACCAAAGCCGTCGTTCAGCGTGCAAGCACCCTCACACAGTCGATCTTGCGGGCACACCCGACCACAGACCTCGGGCAAGGTATTGGTTTGATGACTCAGCTCTGCGGCCTCGAACAAATTGCCCTCTGCTAACAGCTTTAACCAGTTCGGAATAAAATTGTGGACGGGACACTTCCACTCGCAATAGGGATTGCCACACTCTAAGCAGCGGTGTGACTGTTCAGCGGCTTGGACTTCAGTAAAAGGATCATAGATTTCCACGAACGCTTCGGTGCGGGTCTCCATGTTCTTTTTACCCGGGTCTTTCCGATCAACATCCAGAAACTGAAATGGGTTTGCTAAGCGCGCACTCATGTTGGGTATGCCTCAGTCTGTCTCACGCAGTCGCGAGAGGAGTTGATTAATGTCGGCCGCCTTGGGTTTGACCAACCAAAATTTACCGACGTAGTCTTCGAAATTTTCGAGCAGATGAGCGCCCCAAGCTGAGTCAGTTTCGTCTACAAACTCGCGGATGTTGTCACGCAAAAAGTGACGATGAGCTTCCATAGACTCGGCCGCTACGCGATGAATTTCGACTAATTCGCTGTTATACCGATCAATGAACGCGCGATCTTCGTCTAGGACAAAAGCCAAGCCACCGGTCATACCCGCACCAAAGTTGACGCCGGTCGGGCCCAGTACCGTCACAAGCCCACCAGTCATGTATTCACAGCAGTGATCGCCCGCACCCTCAATTACGGCGTGAGCACCTGAATTGCGCACCGCAAAGCGCTCACCCGCGACACCTGCCGCGAAAAGACGCCCACCGGTCGCACCGTAGAGGCAAGTGTTGCCGATAATGCTGGTGTGTCGACTTTCAAAGCGGCTGCCCCGGGGAGGGGAAACAACCAACTTACCTGCGGCCATGCCCTTACCGACGTAGTCATTGCTATCGCCCTCGAGGTACATGTGCAGCCCGCCGGCGTTCCAGACGCCAAAACTCTGCCCCGCGGTACCGGTCAACCGAATGGTAATAGGGTTAATTTCCATCCCCGTATTACCGTGCCGTTTCGCAATTTCACCCGACAGCCTCGCACCGATCGAGCGATCACAGTTGGTGATGCTATAGGCGAATTCGCCACCACTCCCGGCGTCGATCGCAGGCAGAATATCGGCAATCATTTGATTCGCCTTATCGGCGGTGTCGAACGGATCGTTACTGTCGACCTGACAATACTGCGGCTGATCTGTCGCCTCTTCGTCAACCCACAGAATTGGGTCTAGATCCAAGCTCTGTTGTTTCGCGGTCTCGCCCGGAAGGCGTTCTAGTAGATCAACCCGACCGATTAATTCCTCCAGTCTTCGGACACCCAACTTGGCGAGCCACTCTCGGGTTTCAGTGGCCACAAAGGTAAAGAAATTCACCACGCGCTCGACGTCACCGACGAAATGCGTTTCCCGGAGCTGCGCGTTCTGAGTTGCGACACCGGTGGCACAATTATTGAGATGGCAAATACGCAAATATTTGCAGCCCATCGCCACCATCGGTGCGGTACCAAATCCAAAACTCTCTGCACCCAAGATGGCGGCTTTCACCACATCGAGCCCAGTTTTCATTCCGCCATCGGCCTGCAATCGCACCCGACCGCGCAGACGGTTACCGCGCAGTGTTTGCTGCACCTCTGCAAGACCCAGTTCCCATGGTGAGCCCGCGTAACGGATAGAAGTGAGTGGACTAGCGGCAGTGCCGCCGTCATATCCAGAGATAGTGATTAAATCGGCGTAGGCCTTTGTCACACCGGCAGCAATGGTGCCGACGCCGGGTTCCGAGACCAGCTTTACCGAGACCAACGCGTCAGGGTTCACTTGTTTTAAGTCGAAAATCAGCTGCGCCAGATCCTCGATAGAGTAAATATCATGATGCGGCGGTGGCGAAATGAGCGTCACGCCGGGAACCGAATAGCGCAGCCGTGCAATGAGTTCATTGACCTTGCCGCCCGGCAGCTGACCACCCTCACCGGGCTTCGCCCCCTGAGCGACCTTGATCTGCAGCACCTCGGCGTTAACCAGATAATGCGGTGTCACACCAAATCGGCCGGAGGCGATTTGCTTGATTTTCGATACCCGGTTAGTGCCGAACCGACGGGGATCCTCTCCTCCCTCGCCGCTATTCGATCTGGCGCCAATTTGATTCATGCCCATAGCCAGCGACTCGTGGGCTTCAGGCGAGAGCGCACCGAGAGACATGCCTGCCGAATCAAAGCGGCGGAAAATAGCCTCGATCGGCTCTACCTCCTCGAGGGGCACAGGCGTCTTGGCAAGCTTGAGCGTCAGCAAATCTCGCAAGGCGGCCACCGGCCGGTCATTACAGTGAGTGGCATAAGCTTGATAGTCACGATACTCGCCGCTCACAACCGCAGATTGCAGACTCATGACCACATCTGGGTTGTAAGCGTGATACTCCCCCCCATGGACGTACTTGAGGAGGCCGCCTTGGTCCATCGTCTTACGACGAGATCGGGCGCGGCTTGCCACTTGCCATTGATCTTTTTCTAACTGCTCAAGCGACACGCCACCGATCCGAGACGTAACGCCTGTGAAGGCAATATCTACCAATTCACTATCGAGGCCAACAGCCTCAAACAGCTGCGCTCCACGATACGAATTAACGGCTGAAATGCCCATTTTGGACATAATCTTGAGCAGACCTTTGTTAATCCCTTTACGAAAGTTTTTCTGGCAGACCTGGGGGTCACCCAGCAACTCATTGCGCGCTAGGAGGTCTTCGATAACGCTATAGGCCACATAAGGATAAATGGCAGTTGCACCGAACCCCAGCAAACAGGCCACGTGGTGCGAGTCACGCGCGCTGCCTGACTCGATCACCAGGTTGCACTCGGATCGCAAACCCACTCGAATCAAATGATGATGCACCGCACCCGTCACTAGCAGGCTGTGTATCGGTACTCGCGTTTCGGCAATCTGTCGATCTGATAGCACGAGCACTTGAAACCCTTCGCGAATCGCGGCCTCTGCACTGGAACACAGTGCTTCCACTGTTTCACGCAAATTAGATTTACCCGGATCATAGGTCGCATCGATCACCGTGCTGCGCAGTCCCGCCTCTGACAGCTCGACAATTGTCTGGAACTTTGCCTGCGACAAAACGGGCGACGTCAGGCTTATGCGCTCGGCATGCTCCGCAGACTCGACGAACACGTTACGCTCCGGCCCTAGATCCACTTCCAGTGACATCACAATGGACTCACGCAACGGATCGATGGGCGGATTGGTCACCTGCGCAAATTTTTGACGGAAAAACTCGTAGAGCGAACGCTCCTGGCGAGACAGCACAGCCATTGGCGTATCGTCGCCCATTGAGCCGACTGCCTCGTTGCCTGACTCCGCTAAAGGCCGCAGTACTTGATCCCGCTCCTCGAAACTGACCTGAAACATTTTTTGATACATATCGAGCTCTGCACCCGATATCGCGGCTACCGCCTCGCCCGCAAAGCTACCTGAGATGAGTCGGGCATGTTGCCGTAACCACTTTTTATAGGGCTGTCTCGTCTTAAGTAGCTCGTCCATGTCCTCAGTGTGAAGGACCTGCCCGGTTTCGGTATCCACCACTAAGATCTGTCCCGGACCCACCCGCCCTTTGGCAATGACTTGCTCGGGCCGATAACCATGGGTACCAATTTCTGATGCGACGGTGATGAAGCCATCATCGGTCGTCACCCAGCGCGCCGGGCGTAATCCATTTCGGTCCAGCAAGCAGCAGGCGTATCGACCATCCGTCAAGACAATACCCGCCGGGCCATCCCAGGGTTCCATATGCATCGCGTTGTATTGGTAGAAGGCTTTGAGATCAGGATCGATACCTTCAATGTTTTGCCAAGCCGGGGGAATCAGCATTCTCAGGGCGCGCGGTAATTCAATACCGCCAGTGGTGAGGAGCTCGAGCATGTTATCTAAGCTCGAGGAATCCGAACCCTCGGTGTTGACCAACGGCACCAGCGATTGCAAGTCAGGTAGGAGTGGCGAGGCCAGCTTGGGTGTGCGAGCTCTAGACCAACTGCGATTACCTTCAATCGTATTAATCTCGCCATTGTGTGCCAGCATACGAAACGGCTGCGCCAGCGGCCACCGAGGTAGCGTATTGGTCGAAAAACGCTGGTGGAACACGCACACTGCCGTCTCAAGCGAGGGGTCGTTGAGATCCGGGTAAAAACGCGCGAGATCGGCTGGCATCACCAGGCCTTTGTAAGAAATAACACGATCAGAGAGGCTGCAAATGTAGAAATCGGGATCGTCGACGACCGCCATTTCTGCGCGTCGGCGCGCCGTGAATAGTTTCCCTAAGCAGTGCTCGTGATCAATACCCGTTGCATCGACAAAGACCTGCTCGATCTGCGGTAATTGGTCGAGTGCGATTTCACCGCAGACATCTGGCTCGACTGGCACTTCGCGCCACCCCAATACCGAGAGACCTTCAGCACTCAGGGCGGACGTCATCGCCTCACGCGCCTGCTTCTGAAGCACGGGATCCTGACTAAGAAACATCATGCCGACCGCATAATGATCGCCGAGATCAGTGCCCAGCGTCTCCTTGGCCTGAGCGCGCATGAACGCATCGGGCATCTGCAGCAATAATCCGCAGCCATCGCCTGTTCGACCATCTGCCGCAATGCCACCGCGGTGTGTCATACAGGTTAACGACTCAATCGCCGTTTGCAGCAGGCGATGACTGACCTCGCCCTTAATGTGGGCGATCAAACCGAACCCGCAGTTATCCCGGAATTCTTCGGGGCGGTAGAGGCCTCGCGGCGCTGTCGCAGCGCCGGCGTCCGATGTTAAATCATGAGTCATAACACGTTTCGTCTGTGGACCAGCCAGTCAAGCCGGCGAAACGACCCCACACAGGGCCAGAACAAAAGGGGACGTAGTGTACACGCCCTAAAAGGAGCGCTCAATTGCCGTTATATTCGCCGATCAAGCGTCGATTACGCTGGCAATGTCTTCTAGTGAGACGTCTTCAGTCACACACGCTTTACCCAACTCGGTGAGTAAAATATAGCGGATTTTACCCGCAGTGACTTTTTTATCGCTGGCCATGGCATCTAGGAAGCCAGCTGCAGTCAGTCCAGCGGGCGGCGTAACGGGCAAACCGACCTGCTGCTGAAACGATAAGAGCTGATCGACCACGTCTGATTCGAGATCGCCTCGGCGTTCCGAGAGGCGCGCTGCAATGACCATACCCGCCGCGACGGCTTCGCCATGAAGCCACTCTCCGTAACCTTCATTGCGCTCAATCGCATGCCCAAAAGTATGTCCAAAATTCAAATGGGCTCGCACGCCTCGCTCCTGCTCATCCTCCATCACAACAGCGGCTTTAATCGCACAACTGCGCTCAATGGCCGATGCCAAAGTCGGTATATCACGCGCCTGCAACGCACTGACCTGAGCCACCAACCAGTGAAAAAAAGCGGCGTCACGAATCAGACCGTACTTAATGACCTCAGCCAGTCCTGCGGCATATTCTCGATCCGGCAAAGTGGACAAGGTGTCGAGATCGATGATGACGTGTTCGGGTTGATGAAAAGCGCCGATCAGGTTTTTGCCCATGGGGTGGTTAACCCCCGTTTTACCGCCTACCGAAGAATCCACCTGAGCCAGCAAGGTCGTCGGTATCTGAATAAAGTCCGCGCCACGTAAAAATATCGATGCGGCGAATCCGGTCATATCGCCGACAACACCGCCACCAAGGGCCACAAAAAGACTTTGGCGTTCGTGCCGATCCGCCAGTGCGGCATCTAAAATCTGCTGCACTGAGGCCATCGATTTGTGCTGCTCACCGGCAGGCAAGGTAATGTGTGTTAGTCGGTCAAGCGCTGGTAGCGCCGACAGTAAACGTTCTGCGTAGAGCGGACCGACCTGGTCGTCGGTAACCAATACCACGCCTCGCGAACCAATCACCTCCGCCCACAGACGCCTGTCAGTCAACAGCCCTTTGCCAATGGCAATAGGATAACTACGATCTTTGCCGTTATGGCTTCCGCCATCGGCACCAAGATTAACGTCTACTGTATGAAACTGTTCCGACATCGATGGATCGCTCTCGAATAATCATCATGAGGGGCTTGAAGGCAGCAAATTGCGCTCGACCAATTGCGCTTGGATTTGCTTAGCGACTTTTCTGGCGTTGCCTGAACCCCCAGACACTATGACGTCTGCCAGCGCGCGATACAGCGGCGCTCGCTCTGCCATCAGCCTCGCAAGCGTCTCCGCGCGGTCACCGCATTGTAGCAAGGGGCGGCCTTCGCCTGACCCTGTTCTTTTTCTTTGCTGCTCGACACTCACATCAAGGTAGACCACCAATCCCGAGTTCGACATCAATGTGCGATTTTCCTCACTCACCACTGCGCCGCCGCCGGTTGCAATCACCGCCTGGGGGCGCTGAGCAAGATCTTGAAGCACCGCACTTTCACGGCGTCGAAACCCAACCTCACCCTCCACGTCAAAGATCCAAGGGATGTCGGCACCAGAACGAGCCACAATTTCTACGTCTGAGTCGATAAAGGGGCATCGCAATAATCCTGCCAGATGCCGACCCACAGTCGATTTTCCCGAGCCCATAGGGCCCACCATAAAAAGCCGGAACGCTTTAGTACTATCGAGCACCGTCAGTTCACCAAGGCTTCTGACAAAATTCTAGGCGTAATAAAAATGAGCATTTCCGTTTTTTGTTGTGTGTTGGCAGTGCT
>CAJWWJ010000066.1 GCA_913048575.1 uncultured Halieaceae bacterium | reverse complement strand
TTTCCCATCAAAATCCTGGGCTCAGTCCCGCCTCGCACAACGATGAGCGTCGCGGCATCCTTCGGTCGCACTTGCGCGACGGCCTCGTGTCGAGCCTCCCCCCTGGGTACTGAGCGAACATCATCAATGGCGGTCTTCTTGGGGGCTTGCGTCATAGTGGTGTCATGGCTCTGTCGTGGTGTGCTGTTCAGGCGGTATTTCACGCGGGCCATCCTGAACGGATAACACGCCGAGCACAAATACTACGGCAACCGTGCCTGCGATCATTAGTGTCATGAGCGCTGCGAAGAATTTATTCATGGCGCATTGCTTGGTTGCCTTTACTTCTCGCCTTCAACATCAGCGCCCAATCACGAAAAGGTCCTGTGATGTTCTGGGTTAAAGACCGATACTGAGACTGTGTCGCTGGCCCGAGCCCCCAGGGGGTGTACTCATCCTTTTCTGGAATGTAGAGCGTGCCAAACAGACGATCCCACAGGCTGGTCACCGCCGCGAGATTGGTGTCGAGGTGTTCCTCAAGATAACTATGATGAATGTGGTGCATGACAGGGCTCTGTAACCACCGAGATAACCCCCGCGGATAGTGGAAAGCCACATGGTAGTGACGGAAGGCGCCGTTAAATCCGAACAGGACAGCAAAAAAGCCAATATTAAACAGCGTTGCCGGCACAATACTGCCCGCAAATAGCCAGCCAAACAGTCCGCCAGCGAAACCGTAAGCGAGCGCCGCGCCGATGGCATAGATTGGCCCTTCTATGATGTGTTCGCGGTATCGCGTGAGCGGGGTTAGGACTTCGGCAGAGTGATGGATTTTATGGATTGCCCACAGCACAGGTACTTTGTGCTCGCAGTAGTGAATCACATAAAAGAGAAAATCATAAACAAGCAGCGTCAGCAAACTGTACAACAGCATCCAGCCCCAGTGGCTGGTAAGTGCCGGCCCTGATCCCCACAGTGCGTTTAACGTTGAGATGACACTCGATTCGGTGGCGGGGGCAACCGTTACTAAAAAAGTGGTAGCCCACAGTGGATGGAAGAAACGCTCAACGACGTACAAGCCAACATCTACCTTGGCGGAGGTATGGGTATAAATCTCTTTGGGTAGCAAAAAGGGGATGAGGCTCTGTTGACTGACACGCCCGTTGACGCCTTTTGCGCCCCAGCCATCACGGATTAACCAAATCGCGGTCGCAATAGCGAGCATCACCATTAGCATGGGCCACGTCAGATCGCGCGGAACGTGCTCACCCAGTATGGCCATCACCGCACTGAGTAATTCGTTAATCGGTCCAATTGTGTGTTCCATCGACTTGATTATACGGCTTGTCGCACTGCTGTGCCCGGCCTCAAGACGCTTGATCGCCGAGGCCGCATCAAATCCGACGGGATAACGAGTCCATCAATGCCGGGATGATGAGGCGCTCGGGCTGGTTGCGATCGACACCGTGTATTGCGGTGGGAAGAGGCATGGTGTCTTGGCGAGAGGCATGGCAGGCTATGGCGCTTCCCAGAGACGAGTGAGGTTTTAGTTTATGAAGGCAGTGCATGGAACGCTGGTCAGTGGTTATGTGGGTGCGCCGGGTTCATTAAAAAAAACCGAGTGCGACACACTGGAATTTGCCTTCGACGGTATCGTGGGGGATCGCCATCGCGGGTTTACTCGAGCGGCATGGGATCTCACCGATAAACAACCTGGCGGCACCGAGCGTCGGAACGAACGTCAATGGTCGGCCGTTGCCCATGAGGATCTGGCGGCAGTCTCCAAACAGCTCGGCCTTCCGGCCGCGCTGAGGGCAGGCGATGTCGCGGTGAACCTGAGCATCTCAGGTGTTTCTGAGTTTTCTCGGTTACCACGGGGCACGGTATTGACCTTCGAGGGTGGCGTGGTGCTTATCGTCGAAGAATACAATCCGCCCTGCAGCAGAATGTCTCAGCACATCGCTGATCATTACCACAGAGTCAACGAAGAGCCGTTGGGCCAGTCGGATTTTATTGAGGCCTCGAAATTTTGTCGTGGATTAGTCGGTGCAGTAGAAGTGCCGGGTATCGTATCAATCGGAGAGGGCGTGACGGTTATGCAAGAGGTGTTGCCTAAATGGCTGCGCGCGTGAGCCGATAAAGACCCCACAGTCTGATAAGGTGGGCGGCGATTGCAGGACTGGCCGAGTGGCAGTGGTGTTCCGATGTTACAAGCAAGTCGATTTCAATATTAGGTAAGAGGCACTATGGATAATTTATCGAAATTTTATGTAAACGGTGAGTGGGTGGCGCCATGCTCCTCAGATACGATGCCCGTGCTCAATCCTGTTAACGTTGAGAAGCTGGGCGAGGTTGCGCTGGGTAACGAGGCTGATGTTGACCGAGCCGTTGCAGCTGCCGTCGCCGCCTTCGATTGTTTTTCCGGCTGGACTAAGGGTGAGCGTCTCGCCCTGTTGCAGCGCATCCGAGCAGTTAGCGAAGCTCGATTTGAGGAGCTCGCACAGGCGATGCGAATGGAAATGGGCGCGCCGATAACCATGGCGCGTGAAGCGCAAGCCGACGCGGCGATCGGGCACTTAGATGGATTTATTGCGGCCCTAGAGCGGCTCGAAGAGAGTGAGTCATTCGATAATGGCGAGGTGTTACTGCGTGAGCCGATTGGCGTCTGCGGTTTGATTACACCTTGGAACTGGCCGATTAATCAGGTCGTACTCAAAGTGTTGCCGGTAATAGCAACGGGTTGCACATGCGTCTTGAAGCCCAGCGAGCACACCCCCATTTCGGCCATGATTTATGCTGAGATACTCCATGAAGCGGGGGTTCCTGCCGGTGTTTTCAATATGGTTAATGGCACGGGGCCTGTGGTTGGTTCAGCGCTGTCTCGGCATGCAGATATTCAAATGATGTCTTTTACGGGGTCGACTCGAGCAGGCACCGCGGTGACACAGGATGCCGCCCCGTCCGTGAAGCGGGTTACCCTTGAGTTGGGGGGTAAGTCACCCAATCTGATCTTCGCTGATTGTGATCTTGAAACACGGGTTACCCAGTCTGTTGCTGAGTGTATGTTTAATACGGGTCAATCGTGTGATGCGCCAACGAGGCTTTTGGTCGAGCGCAGCTGTTACGACGAGGTTGTTGAGATTGCGCAGCGCGCTGCCGAACAGACTCGAGTCGATGATCCCGAACTCGAGGGTGATCACTTGGGTCCGCTGTTTGACCAAATTCAGTTCGACCGCGTACAAGCCATGATTCAGGTGGGTATTGACGAAAAAGCCAGGCTGGTCGCTGGCGGATTGGGTCGCCCAGATGGATTGACGAAGGGATGGTTTGTTCGACCGACAATTTTTGCCGATGTCACCAATGATATGCGGATTGCCCGCGAGGAGATCTTTGGTCCTGTCTTGGCGATTATTCCCTTTGAAGATGAGGCCGACGCCATTGCGATTGCCAACGATACCCCTTACGGATTGGCTGCTTACCTGCAGACAGGCGATAGTGAACGCGCCGCCCGCGTCTCTCGTAAGCTGCGTGCTGGTGCGGTTCACATTAACGGGGGGGCTTACGAATACGGCTCGCCCTTTGGCGGCTATAAAGCATCGGGGAACGGTAGGGAAGGTGGCGAAATGGGGCTCGACGATTTCCTAGAGACTAAAATGATTCACGGTCTTTCTGCCGAGTAGGCTGAATCTCGTTACGCTTTCGAGGAGTTCGGGGCTAGTTTACTGAGTGGGCTCAGTGTGCCAATCCTTATCCGCGATGTTGCCCGATACGGTGCCACTGGGCAGTGACAGCGTCACCGAGGTGCCAACCGCGGTGGCCGACGCAGGAACATATCCGAGACCAACGTTGTGCCCCAGTCTTGGAGAATAGATGACGCTGGTCACCTGGCCTAGCTCGGCGGTCCCCGAGACGGATAGCGGGTAGTACTCACGTGGATTCGCGATAGGATCTCCGGAGAATACCAGCCGCACGAATTGTTGTGCTGTGCCCTCGGCCACTATCTTTTCCAGTGCCTGCTTGCCTAAATAGTCCGCGGTTTTACCCATTTTGAAGAAGCGGTTCAGTCCCGACTCGATCGGATTGTTGGCCAGCGTGACGTCATTGCCGTGCGAGAGTAAGCCGGTCTCAATGCGGTCGATTAAGTTCGGGCAGCCTGAGCGCAGGTTGAGATCCGCCCCGGCTTCCACCACGATGTCCCACAGTCGCTCTCCCTCTGTCGCCTTACTTAAGTAGAGTTCAAAGCCACCCTGGCCACTCCAGCCAGTGCGTGCAACGACGAGATCAATGCCATCAATGCGAGTGTGAATGAAACGGAAAAAGCGAATGTCCTCAACCGGCTCTGCAATCAGTCGACTCAATAGCGTTTCCGATTTAGGGCCTTGTAACGATAAGGGGAATACGTCCGGGTCATGCACTTCGACGTCGAAGCCACCGCCGACTGCCAGTCCTTTTGCCCACAATAAGACGTCTGAGTCAGAAATGGACAGCCAGTAACGGTCTGTCGATAAGCAGAGAATGATGGGGTCATTCACCACGCCGGCATGCTCATCAAGCAGTGGTGCATAAATGCATTGTCCGGGTACGCATTTTGAGACATCCCTCGGTGTCAGAAATTCGACAAATTTGAGCGCATCGGGTCCACGAACCTCAACCTGAACCTGGCAGGCAACGTCCCAGATTTGAACGTGTTCTCTGAGATGCCAGTAGTCGGCCTCTAGTGATTCGTAAACCGTCGGTAAGACCACGTGGTTGTAGACCGACGCGCTTGTCGCGCCCACGTGAGAGCGTGTTTCGAAGGGTGATTTGCGCAGACGGCGCGAAAGAGAAAGCTGTGGCGAATTCATGTACTCTGGTCCCTGTTTGCGGGTCTGCCTTAATTCGGCCCTGTGCCACTCATGATGGGGCTAAGAAGCGTGCCCACCAGGGGTATTGAGTGCGCAGTAACGCGATTGAACGCACTAGCAAAGCCATATTTCACGCAATATAATAAAAAGTAATAAGCAAAGCACGCTTTTTATTTGGTCCAATAAGTAGTCTTTTTTAGAGGGTTAACGTGTCACCTAATCGACCCCTTTCATCATGAGATAGCACTATGGAAACGAACGACCCCAGCGCACTGTTACAGCCGTATGACTGGTCCTTTCCGGTGCCGATTGCCTATGGGCCGGGACGATTAAAAGAACTGGCAACCCATTGCCAAGCCTTGGCCATGAGCAACCCTTTGATCGTGACCGATCGTGGCTCCGCCGACTTGCCGTTTATTGCGACTGCCAAGAGGTCGCTCGAGGCGGCTGGGCTCACGGTTGATAGTTTCTCTGACGTCTCCCCTAACCCGAAGGACACCGAGATTGAGCGAGTCCGTCGATGCTTCCGCGATGGCCATCATGATGGGGTAATCGCAATGGGGGGTGGCAGTGGCATGGACGCCGGAAAAGCGACCACGCTGGTGGCGAACAATGATCTCGATGTGTGGCGTTTTAACTACGATGAAGCAATCCCCACACTGCCAATTGGGCACGTTTTCCCAAAGTTAATCTGCATTCCAACGACGGCGGGTACCGGAGCTGAGACGGAAAGTACTGCGATGATCACGCACAGCGAAGCCGGAATGAAATTGTGTGTTTGGCATCCGGACTTGAAACCGTCGCTGACCTTGCTGGATCCTGAGCTGACGACGGGGCTTCCCCCTCAGCTGACGGCTTGGACTGGGTTAGACGCGCTGGTGCATGCGGTGGAGGCTTATTGCGTGCCTGATTTTCACCCCATGTGTGATGGCATAGCGCTAGAAGCGTTGACGCTAATTGGCCGCTCACTGCCGGCAGTGGTCGAAGAGCCGGACAATATTGCAGCGCGGGGGGGTATGCAGGTCGGTGCTTGTTTGGCGGGCATTGCCTTTTTGAAGGGGTTGGGATTGGTGCATGCGATCAGCCATATGGTTGGCGCAGAGTACGATACCCATCATGGCCTCACCAATGCCGTCGTATTGCCCGCGGTATTGCGATTCAATGAACCCGCCATTGCCGAGAAGGTGCCGGCGATGATGAGAGCGCTGGGCCAACCGGGAACGGATTTTGATGAGTTTTATCGCTACCTCTGTGGGTTGCTTGATCAGTTCCAAATCCCGCGCGCACTGTCGGACTTAGGTGTTCCTGAGTCGGCAGCTGAGGCGCTCACCATAAAAGCGTTAAAAGATGCGGCCGCAGGCACCAATCCTAGGGTATCTGATGCCGCTTCGCTGATGACCGTTATTTCTGAGGCGATTACGGTCGGTCGTTAACAGTGGAGTGGTGAGAGGTTAGATGCGGTGAGTCGCTGGTTCGATGAATAGTTTTCAGATTGCCATTGTGGTGAGTCTCGCCGGTTATCTGGCGATAGGCTGGTATGCCGGACGTCGTGTGAAAGATCTTGAAGATTTTTTTGTCGCGGGCCGTAATGCACCAACGCTACTTATTCTTGGCACATTGGTCGCCAGTTTCATGAGCACCAATGCTTTTATGGGTGAGGCGGGCATGTCTTATCAGGGGCATGCGCCGCTGATCATCATGATGACCTGCTTCAATTGTCTGGGCTATGTGCTCGGCGCCGTCTTCTTCGGACGTTATTTACGTCGGAGTCGCGCGCTGACGGTACCCGATTTTTTTAGGGCGCGTTTCAACAGTCGCCGTATTCAACGTTTTGCCGGTATTTCGATTGTCGTTGGGCTCTCCGCTTATTTGCTCGCGGTGACTTGGGGTATGGCGCTGGTGATGTCTGAGGTGGCCGGCGTTGATGAATCTGTAGCCATTGTAGTGGTGTGGCTCAGTTATACCCTCTTCACGCTTTACTCCGGTTCTCGTGGTGTCATTTTGACTGACACGGTAATGTTTCTGCTGTTTTCAGGAATGATTGTGTTGGCCGCTTTTTTTATCATTCAATCAGCGGGCGGATGGTTTTCGGCGATCGAGACGCTGGCAACCTATGAAGCGAAACCGGGCATCATTGCGTGGCATGGACGAGTGGGCCCAGAGACGCCGTGGGAAACCCCATTGGATGGATTGTTGTGGGCGACCATTTTGGGCGTGGCCTGGGGTATTGTCGTTGCGGTAAGCCCTTGGCAGTCTAGTCGCTATCTTATGGCGCGCAGCGAGCATGTGGTCATTCGGTCAGCCTGCGGTGCGCTGATCGCCATGCTACTGCTATATCTCGTGACCAACTTCGCCGCTACCGCGGTGAATCTGATCAATCCCGACATCTCTCCTCCTGAAAGCACCATGATCTGGGTCGCGATGAATCTATTACCGACCGCACTCGGGGCGCTGCTCATTTGTGGCGTGCTGGCTGCGGGTTTGTCTTCAGCATCAACTTTTTTATCGCTGGTCGGCTTCAGCGTCAGCCATGATGTGCTGGGGAGTACTGCTGCCAGTCAGCTGGGTGAGGGCGCTTCGACGAGCGCCGACGATCATAGTCAGCGTTTGGGTGCTGCTCGGTGGTCCATGTTGGCTGTTGGCCTATCGGTCATCGCGTTGGCGCTCTTGTTGCCGAGAAATATTTTCTGGTTGACGCATTTCGCTGGACCGCTGTTCGCGTCATCCTGGGGCGCAGTGGCCTTCATGAGTATCTGGAGTCATCGTCTCACTGAGGCGGGCGCTTTCTGGGGTATGGCGGCAGGCTTTGTCGTGAATGTCGCGATGAACGCCCTTGCCCTAATCGGGGCTGTGGACTGGCCGGTAATCGCTGATCCAATACTGGTTGCCGCGCTCAGCAGTTACTTCGTCATGATAGGGGTTTCTAGCAATGGAGAGGTGTCACCAGCAGAGCGTGATTTCCGGATCGCCTTGCACCGACTACCAGAAAAGGAAACAGATCTCGCCGTCGTCAGGCAAACACTATTGTGGCCGCGTGTGATGGTATTCGGTGGTGTCGTGTTGAGCGCGTTGCTCACGATTTTTTATGCGCTACCGTTTGGGCGCGCCGTCAGTGTCGAGGGGTTCGCCGGTATCAGTGGAGAGCTATTGCTCGCGCTGACCTACGGTTTGGTATTGGTGGCCGCAGGGAGATGGGTGTGGCGCCGGGTCAACCGCGATTATCGTCATCGTGATGAGGCGGGGAGCTGAGCGGAGTCAGGCTAACAGCGCTTGCTCGGCTGCGGTCGCGATGGCCAGCAGATTATCGTCTCGGCCCCGTGGCATCATCAATTGAATGCCGGCCATGTTTGTCGCTGACCTTGCAGCTACCGGTAGACTGATAACCGGTAGGCCAGCCAGCGAGGCGGGCAGACTGATTGCTAACCATTGATGATAGGTTTCTAGCGAGGCGCCCTCGATCGCTGTCGGAACGCCTGCCCCAGCGTCAAAAGGAAAGACTTGAGCCGCCGGCGCGGCCAATACATCGTATTGTCTAAACAGCGTCTCGATGGTGACCAGCCAATCGCGTCGGAGTGTTTCTGCCATAAGGAGGTCGGACTCGCCTCGCTGCATACCTTGCTCGATTTCCCATCGCCAGTTATCGCTCATGCGTGCGCGCGACCGGGGATCTTCATACAGCGCGCGATCCGACAGCATTGCGCGCTGCCTGAGGGTCAACCAACAAAGCCAGAGATCTGCCATGGAGAAGGGTAGCGAGCAGAGTTCAATTTGAGCGCCCGGTCCTTGTAGGTTTTCCAGCGCGCGCTGACACTGAGCTAAAACACCTTTGGCCGTCGGCCAATGTCCGCCTGCATCGCCCAGCCAACCGATACGAAGTCCCTTCAGATGTCCCGAAGGTCCGTGAGGGCTTTGCCGGAGCGCGGCAGGATCATCGCGGAGAGTGGTGAATAATGCACTGACGTCACGGACGTTTCTGGCCATGGCACCAATACTGGTAAGTCCCAAGCCTTGTGGATCTGCGTCTGTCGCCGCAGATATTGCTCCGGCAGACGGGCGAAACCCCACGATCCCTTGAAATGCGGCAGGTGTTCTCAGCGAACCCATCATATCGCTGCCATCGGCAAGCGGTAGCATGTGACTCGAGACAGCGGTGGCGGCTCCGCCACTGCTACCCCCCGCACTTAGGCTCCGATCAAGGCCGTTTCGGGTCAATCCGAAGAGGGCGTTGCGAGTATGGCCTCCTAGGCCCGCCTCGGGGACGTTGGTCTTGGCAATAATGAGTGCGCCGGCAGCGCGAATCCGCGCGACATGTGGGTCATCCTGTTGAGCACCGATCTCTTGGAACAAAGGCGATCCCAACGTGGTGGCCAGACCTTTCGCATTGAAGAGGTCTTTAATGGCAATCGGTATGCCGTGTAACCACCCCGCACTATTTCCGCTGGAGAGCTGTCGGTCCGACTCTCCGGCCATGGCGAGGCAGGCTTCCTGTGTTATGAGATTCACCAGGGCGTTCAAGTCTGGATTCAATGTGTTGATGCGCTCAAGGAACGCGTTCATGACTTCGACGCAACTCACGGATCGATTGTGAATGGCCTCGGAGAGTTGAAGTGCTGTGAGACGGGTTATCTGTGTCATGACAGCACCATATCAGGGTCATGAATCATCACCCACTCATGCGTGCATAATAGTTGCGTTCAAAGCGATTCGATTTTAGCGCGGTCGAAAACCAGTAGGCAGAATCCGATGATCTCGATAGAGTACTCAGTCAAGCCAAGGAGCACAGTCCCCATGAA
>CAJWWJ010000065.1 GCA_913048575.1 uncultured Halieaceae bacterium | reverse complement strand
GGGTCAGACAGTCGACAACGAAGGTGAGGCTGCTGAAGTGATTACCACGGGTCGGCATGACCCTTGTGTCGGGATAAGAGCAACGCCTATTGCAGAGGCCATGGTGGCGCTTGTGCTCATCGATCACGCGCTGCGTCATCGAGGGCAAAATGCTGACGTAGTGCATAACGTGCCACCGGTTCCTGGCGTAGTGCCCCAATAGTGGCGATTCGCAAACGAAACAGGACGCTTTTTTTGGCGTTGGCGGCCTGCCTGGCGCTTTTTTGGGGGGCGGTCGATATTGTAGGGGTGCCACTGGCCAGGCTAGGGGTGCAGTTACTCTGGGTCACCTTGGGCGTGATGTTAATCATATCCTCGGGCGCGCTGGTAGGGTGGTGCCTGAACCGCTTCAAACGCAGGCCTTAACCACGGTAGGTAACCACCTGACGCGCCTTGGCTGCGGTATGCGCTAAGTCGACTATGATACGTAAGCAAAAATGACACGAATGGGGAGACAAACGATGATGTTGCGATGGATGGTGGCAGTAATATGGGCGTTATGTGCCAGTGGTGTGAACGCTGAGCTCAATTGGCAGGCGGCGCTCTCGGGTGAGCATCGCTCGGAGGACAACAAGGCGCGGGATGCCTATCGACATCCTCAAGAGACACTCACTTTTTTCGGCCTGTCATCGGCGATGACCGTGATGGAAATTTCACCGGGTGGCGGTTGGTATACCGAGGTTCTGGCGCCATTAGTGGCCGAGAACGGTGCGCTGATTGCAGCGCATTCGAGTCCCAATGGCGGCAGTTATGCGCGCCGATCGTTAGGCGGTTTCTTAAGAAAGCTAGGTGAAAATGGCGAGGTATTCGAGGCAGTTGAGGTCGCCACATTGCAACCACCCAGCGCGATATCTCCGACGCCGCCGGGTTCTGTGGACTTAGTACTGGCGTTTCGTAATGTCCATTCCTGGCTCCGAGCCGATCAGGCTGAAACGATGTTCGCGACGATTGCAGAGTCACTGAAGCCGGGGGGCATCCTCGGTATCGTTCAGCATCGGGGCAGTGCAGAGTTGACGCTGGAGCAGATGAAGAAAACGGCTTATGTGAGCGAGGAGAAAGTCATTGAACTGGCTGAGCTGTCGGGCCTCGAGCTCGATGCGCGGAGTGAGATTAATGCGAACCCCAAAGACACGAAGGATTATCCACGGGGTGTTTGGACCCTGCCACCGACTTTGGCGGCAGGCGACGAGGGGCGGGAAGGTTATCTCGCCATCGGTGAGAGCGATCGCATGACGTTGAGATTCATTAAGCCGGCGGAGTAGGTAGGTGGCTGAGAGCGAGCCGGCAGAGCATATCGATGCCATTGGATTGTTCTGTCCCGAGCCGGTGATGCTGCTGCACGCCGCAATGAGGCGGCTGAATCCGGGCGCGGCATTAACGTTGCGTGCAACCGATCCGTCGACGCAGCGCGACATTGCCAATTTCTGTGAGTTCTTGGGACACGACTTGCTAGCGAGCGAACAGCAAGAGGAGCACTTCTTTTATCATATTCGTAAGGGAAAGCGTTGAGGCAAACACAGCCGCTTGTGACGGCAGAGGAAGTCGTCGCGACGTTTAACCGGCTGTTTCAGGAGACGGAGGAGACGGTGCTGGTGGCAGGCGCATCAGAGCCTTTTTATTTGCCGGGACGCCCTAACCAGGTCTTCTTTCGGGCTGATTATGTGCGCAGTGCTTTACATGAGGTGGCGCACTGGTGCGTGGCTGGACGTTGCCGTCGAGGATTACCTGACTATGGATATTGGTATACCCCCGATGGGCGATCAAATGAGAGACAAGCTGCTTTCTTTTCGGTTGAAGCTAAGCCCCAAGCCATCGAGTCCTTGTTCTGTGAGGCAATGAATGTAGCGTTTGCTCCCAGTGTCGATAATCTCGTGCACGCCTCATCTGCTGCGGCGCTGCGGGCATTCGAGGATCGTATCGAGCTCTGGCGCGCTCGTCTGCTGGGCGGGGACTTGCCGCGCAGGGCATCGCGCTTTTTGGCCGCGTTGGCGCGCTACGATGGCCCCGGCGTCAGCGGGTAAGTCATGACTCGTGCTAGAGGCAGCCTACCTGATTTGTCATGGGTCATTGATGAGGCTATACCGATCACGGCCTCGTTAAAGCAGGTGACGGGCAATGCACGGATGGTATCGGGACGCGATATCACTCCTGCCATTATCGAGAAAGCCGATGGACTGTTGGTGCGCTCGGTCACGCAGGTTGATGAAGCCTTGCTGAAGGGCAGCGCCGTTCGGTTCGTCGGTACTGCGACTGCGGGGATTGACCACCTAGATGTTGTGGCGCTGGCGCGTCTCGGAGTCCAGTGGGCCTCTGCACCCGGATCCAATGCGATCGCTGTTGTTGAATATGTGTTGTCCGCGATCGCGATGTCGGGCCATCTTCAGTCCATCTTACGCGGCACCCCAGTGGGGATTGTTGGCCTCGGTGCGGTCGGCGGACACCTGGCAAAACGGCTGCTGAGCCTGGGATGTCAGGTAGTAGGTTACGACCCCCTTGTGACGCACTGGCCCTCTGGTGTGGTCAAGGGCGATTTACAGGCGGTGCTGAACCAGACAGTGGTCTCACTGCACGCCAGTTTGCATGATCAACTTCCCTTTGCTTCGCAAGGTCTGATGGGTATCGCTGAGGCAGAAGGCATGCTCGCGGCCTCTGCGACACGGTCTCAGCCGGGGCTGTTCATCAATGCGGGGCGCGGCGGGCTGGTGACCCCTCAGGCGCTGGAATACCTGCTAGCGAGTGCTTGGACGACAGTATTGGACACTTGGCCTACAGAGCCCTCTCTTGACGGGTCGCTGCTGGCGCAGTGTGACTGGGTATCGCCCCATATTGCGGGGCACTCCAGTGGGGCCAAGCGTCGCGGTAGCGATATGTTGGCGCACGCGGTGGCCCAATGGGGTGATCGGGTCGGGCTGGCGCGGCCTGCAATGGCAGTGGCGCCTGGGATAACGCAAGAAGCGCCTTCTACAGCGCTAACAAACTTTATTTGTGAGCCTGGTGAAGCACCAGACGAAGTGATCGCCCGATTCTTGTGTCACGCGAGCGTGCTCCGGAGAGAAGATGCACGATTGCGCAAGGGGGCGACACCACATATCACCCCCGAGCTGTTTGATCGGCTGCGACAGAGTTACGAGCAACCGTCCGAGTGGACGGGTACGCAACTGCAAGTTTCAGCCGGTTCGACTGCTATAGTGACGGCTTTGACGCAGCTGGGTGTTGCGGTTAGTTGACCCATTGAGAGGGATTCACGATGACTCAGAATAAAAACGACGTCGATTGGCGTGAGACACTCTCGGCTGAGGAGTACTACGTACTCCGAGAGAAGGGAACGGAGCGCGCGTTTACGGGGGAATATTGGAACGTATTTGATGAGGGTACTTATCATTGTCGGGGTTGCGGTGAAGTGCTGTTTCAATCTGACGCTAAATTTGATGCACATTGCGGATGGCCTAGCTTTGATCGACCGGCGTCAGACGCGGCCGTGACAGAAGCACATGATGTCAGTCATGGCATGACGAGAACCGAAGTGTTGTGTCAAAAGTGTGGCGGCCATTTAGGGCATGTTTTTCCGGATGGCCCCACAGACACGGGGCAGCGCTACTGCATTAATAGTCTTTCTATCGCGCTCACACCGACTGAAGAGTAAACCCGGCGAAGTGATTCATCCAAGTAGGCTACCGGAGCCCCTGTGTGCTGGTGGCGCGCTGAAAACCTGAATTCGCTGACGTGACGCCCATGCCACGCACGACGCTCCGCAAGGATGCCTTACGGTCGTCGAGATAAAGATAAAATGGAGCGGGAAACGAGGTTCGAACTCGCGACCTCAACCTTGGCAAGGTTGCGCTCTACCAACTGAGCTATTCCCGCAAAAAAAATGGCGTCCCCAGGGGGGTTCGAACCCCCGTTCCCGCCGTGAAAGGGCGGTGTCCTAGGCCACTAGACGATGGGGACAGTAATACCTAAAACAGATGGCGCGCATGGTAGTAACCCACCGGGTACACGTCAAGGGCGAATTTCATTGGCTTCTTGCCAGAGCTAGGATTGGTTACACTACGCGCCTTTATAAATGGAGCATTCCATGGCGTATGCGCTGGAGATTGAGGGGCTGGAAAAAACCTATGCTAACGGGTTGCAGGCGCTCAAAGGTATTGATTTGCGCGTTGCCGAGGGCGACTTCTTTGCCTTGTTGGGGCCAAACGGTGCTGGCAAGTCGACCACAATTGGTATTATTTGTTCCTTAGTCAACAAGACGGGCGGCACAGTTCGGGTCAACGGTGTCGATATCGACGACAATTTTCCGGTTGCGAAGCGGTTCTTGGGTGTGGTGCCGCAGGAATTCAATTTTAATGTCTTCGAGACGGTTGAGGATATCTTGATCCATCAAGCGGGCTACTACGGCATCCCTTTGAAAGTGGCTATGGAGCGCATTGACCGTTACTTAGCAAAGCTGGGCATCTCTGAGAAACGACACACCAGAGCAAGGATGCTCTCTGGCGGTATGAAACGTCGTTTGATGATTGTGCGAGCCCTTATTCACGAGCCGAAAGTACTGATTCTGGATGAGCCTACTGCGGGCGTAGATATTGAGATGCGACGCTCGATGTACGAGTTTCTTCGGGAGATCAACGAGGCAGGGACGACCATCATCTTAACGACGCATTACCTAGAAGAAGCGGAAACGCTGTGTCGAAACATCGCTATCATCAATCACGGCAAAATCGTCACTAACAGTTCGATCAAAACGCTACTGAGGGAATTGCGTCGCGAGACGTTCCTGCTGGATGCGCAGGAGGTGTTACCTCAGCATGTCGAGGTTAAGGGCTTTGATGTGGCGCGCCATGACGATCACTGCTTGGAAGCGCATGTTGATCAAGGGCAGAATTTGGCAGAGCTGATGGCGCAGCTGCATGGCCAAGGCATTAGCATTACGAGTATGCGAAACCGAGAGAATCGATTAGAGCAAATGTTCGTCTCGCTATTGGCGCAATCCGCATGAGTGCCTACGAGCAGTGGGTTGCTCTACTGACGCTGATGCGCAAGGAAATCAAGCGGTACACACGGATCTGGACGCAAACTTTATTGCCTTCCGCCATCACTATGTCGCTCTACTTTTTGATTTTTGGCAGTCTGATTGGTGACCGCATTGGTCAGATGGGAGGTGTCAGCTATATGGAGTTTGTGGTGCCTGGGCTGATCATGATGTCTATTGTCACCAACTCCTACGCCAATGTGGTGTCGTCGTTTTTTGGTTCAAAGTTTAATAACAGCATAGAGGAGTTGCTGGTCTCTCCCACACCGAACCACATCATTTTACTGGGCTTTATATCTGGCGGCGTCAGCCGAGGCATGCTGGTAGCGTTGATTGTGACCGTGGTGTCGTCGCTGTTTGTCGAGCTGGATATTCAGCACTACGGTGTGGTGGTTTCAGTTGTGGCACTGACGTCGGTCTTGTTCTCTCTTTGCGGGTTGATTAATGCCGTTTTTGCTAACACTTTCGACGATATCTCGATTGTGCCGACCTTTGTATTGACGCCACTGACCTATTTAGGTGGCGTCTTCTATTCGTTGGACTTGCTGCCCGATTTTTGGGCCTCGGTGTCGCAAGCCAATCCGCTAGTCTATGTCGTTAACGCCTTTCGATATGGCGTGCTCGGCGTGAGTGATGTTGATGTCACGTTTGCCTTTGCGATGATTGGCGTTTTCACGCTGATTGCCTATTTTTACGCAGCACATCTGTTGCGATCTGGGACGCGCTTGCGCACCTAGCCAGATGGCCGGTGTACTCGGACAAACTGTCGCGGCGCCGAGCGTGTATACGCCCGCCATTTTGGAGCGAATCGAGCGCGTCTCCCCGACAGGGCACGTGGGTTACGGCTGGGACGTATGGCATTGCTACGAGCTCTCATGGTGTATCAGAGGTGCTGTGGGCAGTTGGGTAGGCGTGCTGGGTATCCCGGCAGATTCACCAGCAACGGTCGAATCAAAGTCCTTAAAGCTGTATCTCAATTCGTTGAATCACCATGATTTTGACAGCGATCTGCACGCTATCGCAGTGATCACAGAGGATGTGTCACAGTGTGTGGGCGCGACAGTCGTCTTGAGCTTACTGCCCGTAACGGACGTGAGTGGGATTACCACCGAACTAACGGGGTTGAATTTACCGGCTTGCCCTTTGGGGGTCGAAGTGGGGATAATCACTCCTGAACACCTATCGATTTCACCAGGGAAGGGGAATGTCGTGTCTGAGCAGCTCATAAGCCATAGTTTGCGGTCGTTGTGTCCGGTTACCTCGCAGCCAGACTGGGGGAGCCTGCTCATCGAATATACCGGTCAGCAAATTGAGCACGACAGTGTGGCGCGATACCTCAGTGGCTATCGTGAGCACCAAGGCTTTCACGAGCAGTGCCTCGAACAAATTTTTTCTGATTTGATGGCCTTACCAATCGATAAATTGGTGGTGGCCGCGTTTTACCAGCGTCGTGGTGGTATTGATATCACGCCCTGGCGCAGTTCGGAGCCCCTACCAATGAGTCCGCAGCGCTTGGGACGACAGTAGTCTCATGCGTCAGTGTCGAGCGGCAAAAGGCGCGCTGATGGGCGTGCTAATGGGCGTGCTAACGGCCGTTGCTACGATCACGCCGCCGCCCGCATTGAGTGCCACGCCAGGACTGACGGCAAGTGAGTTGAAGGCGGTCTTTTTACTTCGCCTACCTCAATTTGTCACATGGCCAGATGGTCAGGTGGCTGAGGTATTTTGTGTCGCTGAAGCGCCCGAACTATCGCGATTGTTAGCTGAAATGCTGGTCGATGATGCTCGTGGCCGAGTGGTGCGCGAATTGCGGCCGACCGAGACGATGGCGGGGTGCGATGTGGTGTTTGGTACCGACGCCACGCAATTGCCGGCAGGCGCTGCGGTCCGGCCGATGTTACGGGTCAACGACCAGCGGGGCTATGCGCTCGGCGGCGGCATGGTGGAGCTTCAGCGTCGCGGCGCTCGGATTGGACTGGTTGTGAACTTGCCGGCCTTAGAGTCGGTAGGTCTGAAGGCGAGCAGTAAGCTGCTGCAGTTATCCGATGTCATCGGGGGTGCTGCAGATGGCAGTTGATCACGGTCGCGCCACCTCGATTCACCGGCATTTGGCAGGGGTGGGCGCCTTTATTACCGGTGTGGTGGGCGGGCTTTTTCTGCTCATTTTGTTGGCGGTTTCTTTTCAGTCTTCGCGCGATCAAATGCTGGATCGCAGCACTGCCTTGGCAGAGGTATTGGCGTCGAACCTGACGGCTTCCATCGTGTTTCAGGATCCGGCGACTGCGTCTGAGCTGCTATCGGGGCTGCACGCCGTGGATGAGGTCACTCAGGCTCGAGTCATCATGCCGAATGAGGACGAGTTTGCCGACTATCTCACCTCAGTGGATCAGAGCAGCCCCTCAGATGGCGTTTTTATCGAATCCTTGACAGTCTCGATACGCCTTGAGGATGAGAACCTCGCAAGACTCGAGCTGAGCGTGGATCTTTGGCCGGTGTACCAACGCTTACTGTGGATGTCCGGTTTAGCCCTCATTTTGTGGTTTTTGGGGATGTTTGCCGCTTATGTTATGTCGCAGGTATTCAATGCGCGTATCACCAAGCCCTTGTCTGCCTTGGCGCATATGATGACTGAAGTGACCGAGCAGGAACATTACGACAGACGGTTTACCTACCGTGACCATAATGAACTGCGTTCGGTGGTCGACGCGTTTAATGAAATGCTATCGCGGATTGGTGACCGAGAGCGACGCTTGCGAAACATGATTGTTGAGCTCGAAGAAGCGCGAGATCAGGCTGAGTCTGCGGTCCGATCAAAGTCGAGCTTTCTCGCCAACATGTCTCATGAGATTCGCACGCCAATGAATGGCGTGATAGGCATGATCACATTGCTGAAACAAAGCCCGCTAACGGAAAAGCAGCGCGCGTATTTTGAGACCATTGAACGCTCCGCTGATGCGTTATTACTAATCATCGATGACATTCTTGATTTTACAAAAATGGAGGCAGGACGACTAAGGCTTATTCGCACGCGATTCGATCTGCTGGATAGCCTCAACTCAATAGAAGCGCTATTTGCCGAACCGGCGTCCCAGAAGGGTGTGGCACTATCGCTACAGATTGCAGAGTCGGTACCGCAATGGATGCTCGGCGATCCCGGCAGGGTGCGGCAGGTGTTGCTGAATTTGATTGGTAACGCGGTCAAGTTTACCGATTCGGGGGCGGTGCGAGTCGACGTGGGGGCGATACGCAGTGGTACGAATAACCGCGTGCGATTTTCTGTTGCTGATACTGGTCCGGGCATTCACGCTGATGATCAAAAGCGCATTTTTGGCGAGTTTTATCAGGCGGATGTGAGTTTGACTCGCGCCCACGGCGGGACGGGCTTAGGGTTGCCGATCGCGAAGCAATTAATTCAGCTCATGGGTGGCGAAATTGGCTTCGAATCCGTCTGGGGGCAGGGATCCATGTTTTGGGTTGAATTGCCCCTCGAGGAGAGTGAAGGAGTGGGTCGCGACGACGGTGGGATCTTGGCGCACGAGGGCACCGCTGACCGGGCTGAGCTCGCACGATTAGAGCGATTGACGGATCCGCTGTCCACGGCGTCTGCCCCTTCGGTAGCAGCCACCGATGATCCGCTGTCTCATGCCGATGAGCTGCGTGTTCTTGTGGCCGAGGATTCCGAGGTGAATCTGTTCGTGATTAGGGAGCTATTGGCAGGATTGGGCATCGAAATTGCGGTGGCGAAAAACGGCGAGGAGGCGGTTGAGGCATTTAAAAATACGGCCTTTGATTTGATCTTAATGGATATTCAGATGCCTGTGATGGATGGTCTCGAGGCGACCCGGCACATTCGAGCGTTACAGAAGGAAGCGGGTTTGCATCCACAATGCGCGATTGTGGGCCTCTCTGCCCATGCGATGTCAGGTGATCGCGAGCGCTACCTGTCAGAGGGTATGTTGGACTATCTCACTAAGCCGATTCGCACGGAGGCGCTGGAGGCGGTATTGGATTGGTGTAGGGAGAACCGTAAATAACCTGTCTCGATGGTTAAAAGGAGGTTTCAAATGACAAGGATGTGTTGGAGATCGCTGCAAATCGCAGCGCACACGCTGTTGTGTTTTGTACTGGTCGGTATGAGCCAAACGGGCTCGGCGCAAACCGTACCGACTGATTTGCTCGATTTATCGATCGAGGAGTTATTCGAGGCGAACGTGGTTACTGAGGCTGAGCGAGCTGAAGTGGCTCGACGTTGGCATCTATCCTATACCTATGCGGTATCGGATTATCATGATTACTATCTGGGTACTCAGCGTATCGGCTATGACGAGGTGTTGTTTCAACCCGGGCAGGAGGACCGAACTAACAGTAACTATCCCGTCGTGCCGACAGAAATTAAACAAGAGGTCCACGCGCTGCGATTGGCGTACGATCTCACGCCTGCAGTCACGCTGCGCGCGCAGCTGCCTTTAGTGATGCAAAGCACGGACCACATATCAATCGTGCCAGGCTACGATGCCTTCAATATCAGTTCAGAAGGTATCGGCGACATCGCATTGGTGGTGGACGGTATCGTGAGCCAGAGCTTGAGCAGTATTTGGAAGCTAGGGGCGGGTGTCAGTGTGCCGACTGGATCTATTGACGAGGGGGGCGATACGCCTC
>CAJWWJ010000064.1 GCA_913048575.1 uncultured Halieaceae bacterium | reverse complement strand
TGCAGCACTTTAAGGGAGGGCCCAACACCGCAGGAAATCGCAAATTTGATCAGCGTCTGCAGCTTTGTGGGACCTGCAATACCGATATGTATGGGTAAAGAAATACCGGCAAGTTTCAGCGCAGCGGCCCACTCGTAAACAGCCGCTGCACTGAACGAAAACTGAGTGACAATGGCCATCTCCGCGCTAGTTTGATCTGAGAATGCCTGCTTCCACCTCAGCGCATCACCTAGCGGATCACCAGAAGCCCCCGCATCAATATCTTTATTACCTTCAGGGTGCCCCGCGACGTGGAACCGCTTAAAGTGGTATTTATCGAATAACCCTGTTTCCAGCAGTTGCATCGAGTTAGACAGGGTCCCTTGAGGGGCTCGCGGGCTCCCGGCCAGCAACAAAGCCTCAGAGATGCCCGCCTCACCAGCATAAGACTGAATCCAGTTTTCAAGGGTGCTCACGTCCTTCATCAACCTAGCAGGGAAATGAGGCATGACTTGATAACCCGCTTTCGTCAGCCTCGCCGCCGCCGCCAGCATGTCTTGAAAATCGACCCCCTCAATGTGTGCCAGATACACCCTCGTACTGGGCGGCAGTAGCGCCTCCAAGTTGTCGATCTTGGCCAAGGTCCGAGGCATAACCTCTATTGAAAAACCCTCTAGAATGCTTGCTGTCATCGTAACAACCTTACTCTTGTCGCGCCGCCCTTGTGATGGAACCAGTCTGATGAAAATCAGACACTGCGGCGGCCGCCTGTTGAATTTGGGCGAATCCTACCGCCTGCCCCACGGTGCGTATACAGAGCGGCTCCACGCAAGGCGCTTCCGACGCAATCAGACAACCCGTTGTCGCTCTCAGTCGATCAGCTGTTGATTTTCTGCTAATGAGCTGATCGATTTGCTTATCGATCTAGACCCGATGCAGGTTGCAGAAGACCGCATCCTCTCTCCGCTACCTACAACCCGACCGAAACAGTCGATCCTATGCAGAGGTGTCGACGAGATCGAAAATTCGGATTGACGGTGTACCAATGCAAACCGCTGCGAACTCCTCCGAAGTGCCGTCTTCTTGCCTGAATTGTAAGTATTTTTGGTAATCCTCTTTGGAATCCCATAGCTCAGTGATCACCCAATTGCTGGGATCTTCGACGTTATAAGTCAGGTCGATTGTCTGGAAACCATCGAAGGTTCTGGTCACTTTGAACTTCTCGGTCAGTAGTGCGGTGAACCCGTCTCGCTCTCCGTCTTTTAAAAACCCCTCTACCAGCACGCCTACGGTCATGTCAGTCTCCCCGGCCAACGATTGAGTGCAATATAAGTTCAATGCCAGCGACGCTAAGTCGACGCTGCCAAGTTGGCTTGTTCAACTTACTCGGCGTCCTCAGAGAGTGCGTAGACCTTATCAATAATGGCCTCGACCTGGAGCTCTAGCGACGCATAATCCATCTCGGCCACCAGCTCCAGCTTCAGTTCGTGAAGTAGCTCGGCAACCTCTTTCAGCGCTTGTTCTGTTGGCATGGCTCACCTCTGTCGTTCAAAAGAAATACCATCGAAGTGTAGCGGAAGAGACGACAAGTTGCGTCCACAATCAACGCATCTTTCACTGATCGGCACGAGACCATTAGTGAGGAGAATCGGCCTCACTGAGTGACGCCACGGCGGCAGTTCCGGTCAACGTTGCCAGCGCTCTCAATCGGCCTCTTTTCTTCCGCCCGACAGGCCACTGCTCTCCCATTCAATAGACCACTTTCTCTCGTCACCCCTCTCACTGAGGTGCGGGAGCTGACACGCCACCGTGAACGCACGCTGCCCACATCGTATCGCAGCCTCGCAGCCCCTGCGGTGCCGCCAGCCATCGCGTTACAAGACATCTGGCCAAGTGGCCCATGACTCTAATGCAATGGTTTGAAAGAGGGCTTATCACGCCACAACAGCCCACCGAAACGCCGTTCTGGGAACCGGACGATAAGCCCACATAACAGCCCGATGTACCCCCCATTTAAAGTCTTGCCTGCGTCTGCCGTGTAGGCTAATAATGCGAGCAATAGGTGGTGGGAAACTCAGCTTTAGAGAGAGGCAAATCATGGCAAAACGCGCAGGTGGTAGGGAGGCGAGAAAAGCCCAGCGAGCGGCACCGTTAGCGGCAGAAATGAAGCCGGTCCGTCCGGGTGAACGCGGCGGTCGTTACCACCCGTTTTCGGACCACGACTTAGCAGCGATCGTTGACAATATCTTTCGTATTCTGGGCGAGGTGGGATTTAAAGATGCCACGCCACATTGCATCGAAAAGTGTCAGGCGGTCGGGGCCGTACTCGGCGAGGACGGTCGCTTGCGGATGCCCAGAGCGGTCGTTGAGAACGCGCTCACTGTCGCCAAGCGCAACCTGACGCTGCATGCGCAAGATCCTGCCTATGATCTGGACCTCTCGGGATCTAGAGTGCACTTTGCGACGGCTGGCGCAGCGGTGATGATTGCCGATTCAGCCAATAATCGATACCGCGAATCCACTACCCGCGATCTGTATGACCTTGCCCGTATTGCAGATAACTGCGAGCACATACACATGTTTCAGAGGATGTGTGTGCTGCGGGACCTCGACAACACCTATGAAATGGACCTCAACACCACGTATTGCTGTGTTGCCGGCACGCGCAAGCATGTGGGCGCGAGCTGGAGCAACTGTGATCATCTCGCCAAAGCACTTGAGATGCTGCACATCGTCGCCGGTGGTGAAGATCAGTGGCGCGCGCGCCCCTTTGTGAGTCAGTCAAATTGCTTCGTCGTGCCGCCCATGAAATTCGCCGAAGAAGCCCTCGAATGTTTGAGGGTCGCAGTAGAAGGCGGCATGCCCGTGCTGCTACTCTCAGCGGGCCAGGCGGGCGCCACAACACCCGCGACCCTCGCCGGTGCGGTGAGTCAAGCGTGGGCCGAGTGCTTGGGCGGTCTCGTTTATGTCAACGCAATCAAACCCGGTGCACCCGCTATTATTGGCGCATGGCCCTTTGTCTCCGATCTGCGCACGGGCTCCATGAGCGGTGGATCGCCAGAGCAAGGATTGATTTCTAGTGGCTGCGCGCAATTGGGCCTACACTTTGACCTTCCCTTCGGAACCGCCTGCGGCATGACCGACGCCAACATGCCCGACTTTCAGGCAGGCGCAGAACGGGCTCACACGTTGATGCCACCGGCACTGGCCGGCGCCAACCTCATCTATGAATCAGCAGGTATGTACTCGAGCTTGCTGGGGGTGTGCCCCGAGAGCTTGATACTCGATAACGATGTGCTCGGTGCCACACTGCGCGCAGTGCGGGGGATCGAAGTCAATGAAAACACGCTGGGGTTTGCTGATCTTGCCGAGGTCTGTCTGGGCGAGAAAGGCCACTATTTAGGGTCTGATCACACCTTAGCCGTGATGCAAAGTGAGTACCTCTACCCTGAGGTAGGCAACCGCTTTAGCCCTACCGTGTGGGAGCAATCTGACAAACCGCTGGCGCTAGACAATGCCATCCGCACTCGTGATGACATACTCGCCAATTATGTGCCAAGCCACATCAGCCCAGAAGTCGACGCAGAGATTCGCGCCAAGTTTCCTATTCGGTTAATCACCGAGGATTTATTGCAAAGCGCCTAACGCTGACGGCGGCGGCGCCATAACGACTGGCTTCGCTGTCAGAATAACTTCTGGAAACCCGCGGGATCAGCCGCTGCATGAGCGCCGTCGGTGACGCCCCAGAGTGAGCGCCCGATCACGCCCCGCATTCCAGTCCGGATTTCAGTCCCTGTTAACTGCGGATTTTTGAGTTCTCTGGATCATAAAGTGGCCGCAACGACACCTCAGCCACGATTTTTTCGCAGGCCACTTCCACCTCATAGGTCCCCTCAAGCACCGCTTCAGGTGCGTCACCCGGGATGGCACTGACATAACCCAAACCAACCGCACCGCCCAAAGTGTGCCCGTAGGCACCCGAGGTGATATGGCCCACCAATGCTCCGTCACGCCATATGGGTTCATTGTGGTAAATCAGTGGCTCAGGGTCCTTTAATCGGAGCTGGACTAAGTGGCGTGAGAGTCCTTGTTCGCGCTGCTCAAGTAGCGCCTCTCGACCCACAAAGCCGCCTGGCTTATCCCATTTCACGACAAAGTCGAGACCCGCCTCCAAGGGCGAGTCCTCGTCAGTAATATCGTGGCTCCAATGACGATAGGCTTTTTCGGTGCGAAGAGAGTTCAGCGCGTGGTAACCGGCATGGGCCAGACCCCATTCAGCGCCCGCCTCCACGATACGGTCATAGGTATCCTGCATGAACTCCGTCGGGATGTAGAGCTCCCACCCCAACTCGCCGACAAAAGTAATCCGAGAAGCGCGCACATAGCCATAGCCCAGTTCAATCTCGCGACTGGTGGCAAAGGGAAACACTTTGTGGCTCATGTCGTCAGGGGTCAACGACTGCAAGAGATCTCGCGCCTTGGGGCCCATGATGGATATGACGCCCATACCTGAGGTGACATTAGTCAAAACACAGTGGGCGTCGTCGGGGATATGACGCTTAAGCCAATAGAAATCCCGCACCTCTGTTTCGGCGGCACTTACAATCATAAACGCGTGCTCGGTCAGTCGCGTCACGGTCAAATCGGCTTCAATCCCCCCGCGTTCGTTCAGCCATTGGGTGTACACAACCCTACCCGGCGCCACGTCGATATTATTCGCGCAGATCCGATTTAACACCGCCACGGTATCGCGACCCTCAAAGCGAAACTTAGCGAAAGACGATTGGTCAAATAACGCGACACCTTCGCGCACCGCGCGATGTTCTGCAGCGGAATGCTCAAACCAGTTCTGCCTGCCATAGCTATAGTCATAGCGCGGCTCGATGCCCTTCGGCGCATACCAGTTGGGTCGCTCCCAGCCGTAAGCTTCGCCATGGCAGGCACCCGCGGCGCGCAATCGATCATGAATTGCGGCTTTACGAACGCCCCGAGCCGTCTCGTATTGGCGATACGGATAGTGTGTCGCGTATAAAAGACCGAGACTTTCGCCCACTCTAGATTGCAGGTAACGCCGGTTCCGCTGGAACGGCATGTTGCGCCGAACATCCACCTCCCATAAATCTACCGGAGGTCGCCCATCGCGGATCCATTCAGCGGTCACCTTCCCCACTCCGCCCGCAGACTGCAAACCAATTGAATTGAGCCCTGCCGCGACGAAACAATTTTTCAGCTCCGGCGCCTCGCCAAGGTGGTAACGCACATCGGGCGTGAAACTCTCAGGACCGCAGAAAAATTTCTGAATGCCCGCGCGTTCAAGCGCAGGGAATCGTTTCATGGCGTCGTGCAGCACCGGCTCAAAATGATCAAAATCACCGGCGATCTCATCGAAGCAAAAGTCCTCTGAAATACCGCCCATTCCCCAGGGCTTCGCACTGGGCTCAAAGGCGCCTAACAACAGTTTGCCGGCGTCATATTTATAGTAGGTGCAGGCATCGTAATCACGGAGCACGGGTAAATCAGGGTGTAATCCTTCGACCGATTCAAACAACACGTAATAATGTTCGCAGGCGTGTAGCGGCAGGTTCACGCCGACCGTAGACGCCAAATCTCGCGACCACATGCCCCCGCAAATCACCACATACTTGGCCTGTATCTCGCCCCGATCAGTGCGCACACCGGTGATCTGGCCGGCCTCGTGGAGGATCTCTTCGACCTTGGTATGGGTTGCAATGCGAACCCCGCGACTCTTAGCCCCCTTCGCTAAGGCTTGCGTAATGTCGACCGCATTGGCGTAACCGTCAGAGGGGATGTGAATCCCGCCAAATAAATCATCTGTCTGAATCAGCGGGTAGCGTTCGGCAATCTCTGCGACCGAGAGCACGTTCACTTCGAGGCCAAACACCTTCGCCATGGAGGCACTGCGCTTGAGCTCCTCAAAGCGTTCGGCGGTCGCCGCAATCGACATCGAGCCACACTGTCGGTAGCCCGTCGCCTGCCCCGTCTCTGCCTCTAGCCCTCGATATAATTCACTCGTGTACCGTGCTAGCTTGGTCATATTGATCGAGCTGCGTAGCTGTCCGACTAAACCAGCCGCATGCCAGGTGGTGCCGCTGGTCAGTTCTTTGCGCTCCACCAACACCACATCTTGAATACCGGCTTCAGCGAGGTGATACGCGACCGACACGCCAATCACGCCGCCGCCAATCACAACGACCTCACAACGATCGGGTAAAGTCGTCATCAGCTCATTAACCGCTGATTAGCAGGGTCATAAGCCGGATCAGTGAGCACCGTCGCTTGGCATCGAGCGTCTAGCAGACCCACTTCTAATACCGATCCCGGTACCGCTTGCGCCGGCGGAACATATCCAAAACCAAGACTCTGCTCTACGGCATGACCATAGCCACCCGAAGTGGTCACACCGACACAGTCATCGCCGACAAATATCGGTTCGCCACCTCGCACATCGGCGTCAACAGCGTCCACCGAAAAATACACCAGCTGCAATGGTCCCGTGTCCCGGGTTTCGGTGGCTAATTTGCCAATAAAGTCATCTTTTTTGCCGTTAAAAAAGCGCGCCATATCGGCCTCGAGCATCGTGACCTCGTTAGTGAGCTCCGCGCCCCAGCCACGATACGCTTTTTCCATGCGCAAGCTGTTGAGAGCGTACAGACCAAAGTTAGCAATGCCGTGTGCTTCGCCCGCAGCCCATACGGCAGCATAGAGCGTCTCAAGATCCGCCATTCTCGGGTGCAGCTCCCAGCCCAGCTCCCCCACATAGTTAATCCGTAATGCCAGCGTTTTGACGCCCGCGAGTTCAATTTCCTGCGCGCTGCGCCAAGGAAAAGACGCGTTATCGAGCGGCGCATCCGTCAGCGTTGCGAGTAACTCGCGGGAACGTGGGCCGGCCACGACCATCACGCCTCGCTGCTCGGTGGCATTGGTAATCTCAACTGCTTCGCCCTCCTCTCGCTGCTGCAACAAATGATCGAGATCACGAAGCTCAGCGCTGGCGGCCGATAACAAGTAAAAGTGGTCATTGGCGATTCGTGTGACGGTGGCCTCACCTAATATACGGCCCTGCCGGGATAAAAAGTGTGCCAGCGCCATGCCGCCGTCTCGTTTGGGCATGCGATTCGCTAACAGCCGGTTTAAAAATGCCTCTGCTCCGGCGCCGCGCACATCGTATTTTGCGAACCCGGTCATATCGATCACACCCACCCGATCTCTCACCGCTTCGCACTCGGCTCGCACCACATCAAACACGTTATTGCGACGGTAACTGCATTCTTCCTCACGGCCATCGAGGGAAAACCATTGCGGTCTCTCCCAACCAAATGTCTGCGTGAAGACCGCGCCTTTTTCTGCCAACGCGGCATGTAGCGGACTCAACCGGCAGTCCCGCGCCGCCGAGAATTCTTCTCCCGGTACTGGCGTTGCATAGGTCAATCCATAATCTTGGAAGCCCTTTTCGCGCATGTAGTGGCGATCGGCAAAGTCACCAAAACGTCTGGGATCAAACCCTGTCATGTTGATTTCGGCGTCGCCATGAATCATCCACTGTGCGAGATACTTCCCGCACCCGGCCCCCTGAGCAATACCAAATGAGGAACCACAGCAAAGCCAAAAGTTCTCAAGGCCCGCAACCGGGCCCAGCAGTGGCGGGCCATCCGCCGAATGAGGAATAGCGCCATTGACGATGCGTTTGATACCCGCGTCTAACATCGGGGGCATACAGTTCATGGCCCGCTCAAGCCATGGCATCAATCGGTCCAGATCGTCAGGAAATAACTCACTGTCCGACGACCACGGCGGCAGACCATCTGGGCCCCAGGCTTCGGTCAGGCCGGTGGACTCATAAATACCAATCAGGCCTGATTTCTGTTCTTGCCGAATATAAGCTGAGGCATAGGGGTCACGCATGACCGGGAATTCTTCATCGCGATCAATAAACTCTTGAATCGCGCCGGTGACAATATAGTGGTGTTCCATATTGGCAATCGGTACATCGGCTCCGACCATCTGCGCCACTTGACGAGCAAAACTGCCCGCCGCATTAACGACGATCTCCGCCGTAACCTTGCCCAGTTCTGTATCGACCTCCCACTCGCCAGAAGGCAAACGATTAATATCCGTCACACGATTATGGCGCACAATTTTGACGCCCATATCGGTGGCGCCCCGGGCCATCGCGTTGGTCAGTCCCGAAGGATCAGCGTGGCCATCGTCCAATGTCCACGCGCCTGCTATGACGCCATCGATGTCGTAAAAGGGGTTGAGTGCTTTGATCTTTTCTGCATCGATGATCTCCATGTGGAAACCGACGTTGTCAGCGATACCCTTCATGTAATGAAACCAGTCGATATCGGCTTGTTGACGCGCGACACGAATGCCTCCAGACGCATGCCAACTCACATATTGACCCGTCTTTTCTTCCAGAGTCGGGTACAGGCGATTCCCGTAGTCGTGGATTTTGGCGAGATTGTAGTTGCTCACCAAACTCGGGCACTGGCCGGCAGCATGCCAAGTCGATCCTGAGGTCAATTCCCCCTTCTCGATCAACATGACATTGGTTTCGCCTTCTTCGGCGAGGTGGTAAGCCAGTGCCACCCCCATAATGCCGCCACCAACAATCACAATCCGGGCCTGTGAATTCATGGACATACCCTTTTTCCCCTGTTCTTATGCGGTGGAGGCTACAGTGTGATTTTAGACTGCGTCAATGCGCTTATATTGGTCCAATATGAGGTCAGTGACCACTAGCCGTCTTTGCAAATGCAAACGCTTCGGCGGGACAAAATGAGCAGATCACTTTGTTTGCAAAAAGACCATTCAGTGAGGCTCAGCGCCATTGCTCGTTTTTTGAAAAACCCAACAAAACTCGGGATTTTTTCCACCTCCAAAATTTCGTGCCCAAGGTGTCGCTTTTGGTTCTTTAGGTGTCGGTTTAGGCATAGCCTCCTGTCAGTAACAACGCCACAGTAGCGCCCATTGCACGTGGGTTTGCAGGGTCCAGCTTCAAGGCCCGTTGACACTGTTGGTAGTAAGCGATTCGGTTACTATAAGCGTGACGGATCGGGTCTAGGTATGGCCGAGGAGAGACCGGTAGCCGGTGTCACCATAAGACCGAATTTTGTAGCGCACGAGGCGTACAAGGCCTCTTGATGGAAGTGGTGTAATGAGCGAGCGAGCGAGCAGACGAAAAGGCGGAGGTCGAGCTGGGCGACGAGAGGCTCGCGCCGATGCTGCGCCCGCCGCCGCACCTTTCATCGAGCGAAAGATCCCCTACGTTGAGATTCTCAGCGAAGAAAACCTTGAACTCATCGAGCACAACGCTGACCGACTGTTGAGCGAAATTGGCATCGACTTTCTCGACGACCCTGAAGTCTTAGATTTATTTCGGGAAGCAGGTGCAGAGGTCGACGGGACGCGGGTCCGCTTTCCAGCTGGCATGTGCCGGCAAATTATTCAAGCGAGTGCGCCAAGCGAGTATGTGCAACATGCGCGCAACCCCGCTCGCAATGTGACCATTGGCGGTAAGCGAACCGTACTGGTGCCCGCCTATGGCCCGCCCTTTGTCCATGACCTCGATAAAGGCCGTCGCTACGCGACCATCGAAGATTTTGAAAATTTCGTCAAGCTCGCTTACATGGCGCCAGGGATTCATCACTCGGGTGGCACCGTCTGCGAGCCAGTTGATTTGCCGGTCAACAAGCGCCACTACGACATGCTGTACAGCCACTTCAAATATAGCGA